>JAQUUV010000059.1 GCA_028693695.1 Syntrophomonas sp. | reverse complement strand
TCCCCTTTATGTACATACGTCTTCTGGGTATGAGCATACAGGGTTTGTTTGCCGTCAGGATGATCAATTATCACCGTAAGACCATAGACCGGTTTATAGCCAGTAAAAGAAACTGTACCTGCCGCGGCTGCCTGAATCGGAGTCCCTATTTTATTAGCAATGTCTATTCCATGATGAAAGCCCGCTTTTCTCCAACCGAAGGAAGAACTGATCGTTCCTGCGATAGGCCATATCATAAGTTTAGACATGGAAAGACTACGGGATGGTTCAGGCATTGATTGTGCAACCCGTATATTATTCGCATTCGGGATATACAAAAGATCCCCTACCTCCAAAAAGTCGGGATTCTTATCCGAATTGGCGCCGACCAGTGCTTCCATACTGACCTGGTAGCGATCCGCCACATCACACATCATATCCCCTGGGACCACCACATGAATCATCTCCTGTGCAGTAGGAATCCTCAAGGTATCTCCCACTTCAAGAATAGTGTTTTCATCCATTTGATTACTTAGCATTAAATTTTTCAGGCTGACATTATAACTTTGAGAAATCTTGCAAAGGGTATCACCTTTTTGAATTTGATAAGATTTTGCCTGGCTTTCAGCGAAGCTACTCGCCGCCCGCGAAAAAGGTATAAAATTCCCCTCGCTAAGCCTAGCCACAGATGGGTGGGCACCTAACGCCAGCAAAAAAATGCACACAGCAAGTGAGCCTATCCACCTTTTATCCAATTTTTTCACCTCTATTCTGCCCCCGAAGGAAAAAACGAGAGAGGGCTTACTGATCTATAGTTTTGACAGAATAGCAGGCATTTATGCAAATTGTCTTAACGACTACTGCGGGAATATTCTTTTCTTCCAAAAATGACGGGCGCGGCGCGTAGGAGATCCTCGTTAGATTTGGTCTTTTTCATAGTATCTATCATCATTTGCATGGTTTCTACTGAGTTATATTCGCTGAAGGTATTGCGCAGGTTCCACATGAGTTCCATTTCCTCAGCATTGAAAAGAAGCTCTTCCTTGCGGGTTCCTGACCTTTTTAGATCGATGGCCGGGAATATTCTCCGCTCTGACAGCTTGCGATCCAAAACCAGTTCCATATTACCTGTGCCTTTGAATTCTTCAAAAATAACTTCATCCATACGAGAGCCAGTTTCCACCAAAGCCGTGGCAATAATAGTCAAACTGCCTCCTTCCTCGATGTTACGGGCTGCACCAAAAAAACGCTTGGGTTTGATTAGGGAAGTAGGATCTATTCCCCCTGATAACGTTCTGCCGCTGGTAGGAACGACGAGATTGTGAGCCCGGGCAAGGCGCGTAATACTATCCATTAGTATGACCACATCTTGTTTATGCTCGACTAGGCGCTTGGCTCTTTCCAGTACCATGTCAGTGATTTTTACGTGATTTTCCGGTGGCTCATCAAAGGTGGAAGCGACTACCTCAGCCTGCGTGGAACGCTGCATATCGGTTACCTCTTCCGGTCGCTCATCCACCAGGAGGATAATAACCACCACTTCCGGGTGGTTCTTGGTTATGCCCTGCGCCATTTTTTGCAAGAGCATAGTTTTACCGGCTTTAGGCGGCGCTACAATAAGCCCACGCTGTCCTTTGCCGATAGGAGCCACCAAGTCGATTAGACGGGTGGAAAGCTCTTGCGACTCGGTCGCCAAAGTTAGCCTTTCCGTAGGATACAGAGGGGTAAGGGCATCGAAATGAATTCTCTTTACTGAATCTTCTGGAGGAAAGCTGTTGACATCTTCTACTTTTAATAGTGCAAAAAATCTCTCACTGTCTTTAGGGGGTCTCACCTGTCCGCCTACCCGGTCTCCAGTCCGCAAGTCAAATTTTCTAATTTGTGATGGCGATACATAAATATCTTCGTGGCTGGGAACGTAGGCAAATGGTCGTAAAAAACCATATCCATCATTCATAATTTCCAAAACACCCGAAGCCTGAAGTAGTTCATTGGAATGGGTCAAGGCCTTAGTAATTTCAAATACCAATTCCTTTTTACGAAGTTTGGAATAACCGCCCAAATTAACATCCCTGGCAATCTGGTACAGCTCCAATATAGTTTTGTTTTCCAATTCGGATATGTTCAACTTATTGCTCCTCTCGAAAATTTTGCGTAGTCAATTATTGTGGGAAAGCACCAGGGAAAAGATTGGCGCCGGATGATAGGATTCTGTTAGTCCATCCGGAGTTGGATGCGATGATCACTGAACAAAGGCTTTTTACCGAGGTGGTGGTTAGCTTCAATAAATCTTATAGTTCCTGATTTACTCCTCATCACTATTGTCTGAGTAATGGCATGTCCCTGTAAATACCGTACTCCTTTGAGTAGGAAAGAATCTGTTATCCCGGTGGCCACGAATATAACATCATCCGATTTGACCAGTTCATCAATGGTCAATAACTGATGGGTGTCTTTAATTCCCATCTCGAGGCAACGCTGAATTTCGTTATCATTTTCCGGAATCAGCCGGGCTTGAAAATCACCTTCCAGGCATTTCAGTGCGGCGGCAGTAATTACGCCTTCCGGCGCTCCGCCAATCCCCATAAGTATGTCCACTCCAGAATCCGGATAGGCGGTAGCCACTCCAGGAGATACGTCTCCATCAGTAATTAGCCTAATGCGGGATCCAGCGCTCCGTACTTCTTCTATAATACCCTGGTGGCGCTCGCGATCCAATATCACTACTGTAATCTCGCTCATGGACTTTTCCAGAGCTTTCGCTACCTGGCGCAGATTTTCCTTCACGGGCGCGTCCAAGAAAACCCGTCCTTTACACTCGGGACCAACAGCGATCTTATCCATATACATATCGGGAGCATGCAACAGACTTCCTTGCGGAGCAGAAGCCAACACTGCAATTGCGCCAGTAAGACCTTTAGATACAATAATGGTTCCTTCCAGGGGATCAACGGCAATATCCACCCGGGGCAATACCCCCAGACCAACTCTTTCCCCGATATACAACATGGGGGCCTCATCCATTTCTCCCTCGCCAATTACCACCACACCATCTATGGATACTGTATCGAACATTACCCGCATGGCGGTTACGGCTGCATCATCAGCTGCTTCCTTGTTGCCCCGGCCTACCCATCGTGCAGCCGCTAAGGCAGCAGCTTCCGTTACTCTTGCAAACTCAAGAGCTAATTCTCTCTCCAAAACCCAACCCTCCAGTTCTTAAAACGCCTGTTTCCAATCACTCATAAATTTTTCAATACCTGCATCTGTTAAAGGGTGTTTAATCATCTGTTTAATAACACCATAAGGGACTGTGGCAATGTGGGACCCAATCCGGGCAGATTCAACGACATGCATGGGATGCCTTATGCTGGCAGCGATTACCTCGGTTGATAATAGGAATTGGCTGAAGATAGTGACAATATCATTAAGTAGTATTAACCCATCATTGCCATTATCATCAACTCGACCTAGAAAGGGACTGACGAAACTAGCACCCGCGCGGGCAGCCAGTAGAGCTTGGGCGGCTGAAAATACCAGAGTGGCGTTGGTCCGAATATTCTTGCCCACCAAGGTTTTTATAACCTTTAATCCTGCTTCACTTATTGGAATTTTGACCACCACATTGGGATGAATAGCGGCCAGAACTTCCGCTTCCCTTACCATGGATGCGTAGTCTAGACTCAGCACTTCAGCACTTATAGGCCCATCAACAATGTTACAGATTTCCCGGACCACCTCTGCATAATCCCGTTTCTCTTTGGCAACCAGACTAGGATTGGTGGTTACCCCTCCCAAGAATCCCATATCATTAATTTCCTTGATCTCCTCTATGTTAGCAGAATCAATGAAAATTCGCAAAAAAACACTTCCTTCATAAAAGCTAATTAAATTATCACCATACGAGCTTAGGAATTCCGCTTCTAATAATTCCTCAGCTTATGCTTTACCGGAACTGCCGATCTCTATCGCGATTGCCAGACTTTCTACTCCGGTTTTTCCACAAAATAGCAGGCTTCTTTTGGGTCGGTATAAATAGCTTCTCGTTCGCTTACATGTACATCATCCTCGGTTCCACCTATTTTTCCCAATTCCTCCTCTACTGATACCCCAATCGGCCTACATATCTACAAAACCTTATTGGTAATGGCAATGTTTTGTTCCAGCGGTAGTTTAGATCCATCATACATAACTGAACTAAATCCGCTGCGAATACACTTCACAACCTGGTCAAAATCTCATTTATTTTTGTAGCCACTCTATTACTGTTACCATTACTAGTGCGGCCATATTACTTTATAACCCAAATAGCTTATTGAAGTTTATGATGCCACTTCCATCATTAATTTATTAACCATATCTCTCAACACCATTATATCAAATGGTTTGCTTATACACTTCTTTGCACCTGCATCCAATGCCTGCTTGACTACTTCGATTTCGCCATAGGCTGTCATCATGATAATAGGGACATAGAATTTCCTCTCCATAATTATACGGGTTGCTTCCAACCCATTTATATTAGGCATTTTGAGGTCCATCAGGATGAGATCGAGGTCTGGCATCAACTCTTCCACCTTATCAATTGCTTCCCGGCCATCCCCTGCGCTCTGGACATCCCAGCCTTCCTTCTTAAATAGCTCTTCCAACAGGCGCCTTACCCCTTTTTGGTCATCCACAATCAATATCCTGCCTGGCATCGATATACCCCCCTCAAAAATCATTTTTACCCATTTTTAAGCAGTTGATCTCTTTGTTATTAAGCTCGTAAAGTGGTAGATGCTATATGCCAGCATTATACCAAATATTCCCACTTACAGAAACTAGGTCTAGCACCTCTGAGGGAGGTTTATGTCACTCTTTCTTTTGTTTACCCACTATTTTTGGCATTTTAAGCCTCGTCTACAATATAGTTGGTAACCTCGTCGTAAGCAATTTTTCCGCCCTGACCATCCTGAACATAAATCCGGGCTACATTACGGGCTGCCAAGGTTTTACGCACCGGCAACTCGACTTCGTCACCAATATTCACATCCACTCCATAGGGTATTTCCACCAGAGCCATCTGCATAAAAACTTTACCCCGAATTGGATACTCCTTGTCCTTTATAGTTACATAGAGGTTAAAGCGAGGCCAATTTAAATAGCCAAGAATAATTTTAACTACCTTTTTTAACATGTCCACTAATCCAACCGGTTTGTTAGCTACCTCCACAGCTAGCCCATCATTAAATCCTACCGGAATTACCGCGATTTGTGCTGGCCGTTTCAATTTATAGGTGCGATAATAACCCAGAGTGCTACTCTTTTCCAGCGTACGCAGCGAAATGATGCGGCTCTTATATTTATAGGGATCCTGCAGTTGTAAATGGGTGGGGAAATTACCTACGGGGTGTTGACCTGATAAGAGAGTTCCGATTCGCACCGCGTTCAGGTACATATTGGGGAAACTTAAGAAGACGGTGCTGTTGGCAAAATGTTTAACCGGGATAACGAATTTCTCCTGATCCAAGCGGTTCACAACTTGCATGAATTGCTGAAACTGCTTTAGTGTATAGTCGGGAGATGTGGGATCGGCTATATGGGTATAAATACCCTCTATGAAAAGCTGTTCATTCTGGTAAATATTCTGGCATACCAGCAAGGCTTCTTCCTGATTCATCCCAAAGCGCCCCAGTCCAGTGTCTATCTTTAAGTGAACCCGGATCTGAGTTTTAAGCGCGGCGCCAACCCGTTCCAGCAACTGCCGGTCGTTATCAGAGGCAATCGTAAGCGTCAGTTGGTTCTTGATGGACTCCTGGGCTTCTTCTTCGCTAACCACAGGACTGAAAACCAGGATATTGGCACGTATCCCAGCCTTCCTTAACTGCAGAGCCTCATAATAAAAGCTCACCGCAAAAAAATCCACCCCATTCTGGAAGAGAATCCGAGCAATATCCTCGGCCCCATGCCCATAAGCGTTAGCTTTGACTACGGCTATCAATCTAGCTTTATCATCCAGCAAGGTCTTAACCTCTTGAAGATTCTTCTTAACCGCATCAACGTCAATCTCAATCCACTTATCCCTTAACACCTATCTCACTACCCTTCCCCTTGCTTTTTCCCTTTCCGTAATAAGCTACGCGTAACTTGCATATAGATGGGCAGAATTCTAGTCCATGCAAAATAGAAGAACGGTGAGTAGACTCTATCCCAGTCCCCAATGAATTCGATCATGTCACCATTAAATCCCTTTTTAAACCGATACAGGCCATAGAGAGGGTTGCTCTCGTCCAAATCTCCAGATACCCCCCGGAAATCATAAACCGTACATCCCCGCTCCTGAGCCCAGCGAATCATCTCCCATTGAATAAGATAATTGGGCATTACATTGCGGTATTCGTTGCTGGAAGCACCGTACAGATACCAAGTCTTACTCCCAAGAATCAAAGCCAATGTAGCCGATATAATACGGCCCTGGTATTCAGCTAAAAATATTTGAGCCAGTCCATTTTCCACCATTTGATCCCAGATCATTTCAAAATATTCATATCCTCTTATTAAGAAACGGTCTCGCTCCGCAGTTTCCTGCAATATTGCATAGAAGGCCGGTAAATCTTCCTTGCCGACCGCCTCTCTTATGGTAACCTCTTTTTTCTGGGCCAGCTTAATATTATAGCGAGTCTTGGAATGCATGTTTTCCAGTAATTTTACGGCTGAAGGTTGGATATCCAATTGGAAAACATAGGCAGGCTGAACTCCTTCAAAATCCATGCCGGTGTCATTGCGATGAAATTTACATTGGCTTAAAATATTTTTAAACCCTTCATTAGCGATAGGCACATCGGGATCAATCTTAAGGAATATTGCTCCATGGTCCTTGGCTACCCGCTCTGCTCCGGTAAAAAGAGCCTGACAGCATTCTTGGCTTTCGATGTCTGCTACTGGGCCGCGCGGCGCATAAAAAATGCAGCGTTTCAGGCCCGGCAAGGGCAATCGCCTTTTTAATATAAGCAATGATGCCCTTATTTCTCCATCTTTCTCCAATACCAACGGTAGGGGCTCCCAACCCATACCCCGTTTAACCTCTCCCCATTCCCAGGTTTGTAGGAAATGGCCTTTGGGATGGGTAAAAACAAAACTATTATAGCGATCTTTTTCTTTTATATCGATAATCCTAGTCGTATACATAAATACTCTCCCTTATTCAGGGACTGTCAAGGAATAAACTAGTCATTTACTCCGGTCTTTTTCACACTATACTTCGTTCTCAAAGCTTGCCATACGTCCGTATGACCGTGCTCTGACGCCTTGTCTAGCGCGAAAAATCCTCTGAGTCTTCTGCCCATTTTACTCCTTGACAATCCCTTTCTTGCTAGTTTTGCCATTTGCCCATATAGCTATGCTTATCTGGGCCAGCCCAGACTACTGCCAGCCTGCAAAAAAGCGAGCCCTATGCTCGCTTCAGCTTATTTTATCGCCGCTTTTATCAAGCCTAGAAACAGCGGGTGCGGACGGTTAGGTCTCGACTTAAATTCCGGGTGGAATTGACATCCCACAAACCAAGGGAGACTTGGTATCTCAATGATTTCCACCAAGCTCTGGTCGGGAGAAAGCCCACTGATTTTCATACCATTTTTATCTAGCTCTTGACGATAAATGTTGTTAATTTCATAGCGGTGGCGATGCCGTTCCTTTATTGCCTCCTGCCCATAAGCGGCCTGAACCTTGGTTCCGGCAACAAGTTCGCAGGGGTAGACCCCCAGTCGCATGGTGCCGCCTTTATTGGCGATATTCTCCTGTTCCGACATCAAGTGCACTACAGGATAAGGCGTATTCGAATCAAATTCGGTACTGTTGGCACCTGTAAAACCGCATTCATTGCGAGCAAACTCAATAACTGCACACTGCATTCCCAGGCAAATCCCCAAAAATGGCATCTGTTTCTGGCGGGCATACCCAGCGGTGGCAATCTTGCCCTCTATGCCTCGCTCTCCGAACCCCCCGGGAACGAGTATGGCGTCAACCCCTGCCAATAGCTGATCCGGACCTTCTTTTTCGATGTCTTCCGCATTTATCCAACGAATATCTACTTCACAGTTATATTGAAAACCAGCGTGACGCAGGGATTCTACAATACTAAGATAAGCGTCCTGCAGCTCCACGTATTTTCCAACCAGGCCCACGGTTACCTTTTTATCCAGCCCGCGTACTAGCTTAATCATCTCTTCCCACTCGGTCAGATCGGCTTCCCCACAGTCGAGCCCCAGTCGCTTGACGACCTCTCGATCGAAGCCTTCCTGGGCCAGCATTAATGGCACTTCATAGATAGAGTGGGCATCTTTCATGGGGATTACCGCTTCCCTATCTACATCACAAAACAGCGCCAGTTTGCCTCTCATATCTTCAGAAATATCTTTTTCCGTCCTGCATACCAAAATATCAGGCTGTATACCGATACTACGTAATTCTTTGACACTGTGCTGGCTGGGTTTGGTTTTCAATTCTCCTGCGGCTTTTAAGAAAGGAATCAGGGTGACGTGAATGTACATGACCCGGTCTTTGCCCAGTTCATATTTTAACTGGCGAATGGCTTCCAAAAAAGGCAGGGACTCTATATCTCCAACCGTACCACCAATTTCAGTAATTACTACATCTGGTTTGGCTTCACTGTTAATCCTCTCTATCTTTAAAACCCGTTCTTTTATTTCATTGGTAATGTGCGGGATGACCTGTACGGTTTGTCCCAGGTAATCGCCGCGTCTCTCTTTGTCTATGACGGACTGATAGATCCGCCCGGTGGTAACATTAGCATATTTACTGAGATTTTCGTCCACAAATCTTTCATAATGTCCCACGTCCAGATCGGTTTCGGCTCCATCCTCGGTAACATAGACTTCACCGTGCTGGTAAGGACTCATAGTGCCGGGATCCACATTGATATAGGGATCAAATTTCTGCAATGACACCTTGAGGCCTCTGCTTTTTAAAAGCCTACCCAGTGAAGCAGCCGTAATTCCTTTACCTAATGAAGAAACCACGCCGCCGGTAATAAATATATACTTCGTCACGTAAACTAGACCTCTCTTTCCCGAAACAAATAATCCCAACCTATTGAATTTTACCCTTCTTATACTTAGACGGTCAACCCTAGCGACGTATTCTGCCTTATTTATTCCTTGCAGCATTATTAGTAAGCGCTAGCGAACACCAGTGGTACCCGCTGGGTGACAGCCCCTAAAGATAGTCCAGAACGATGATTTTCATCTCCTGCCCTAGGTCACTTGTTTGAAATTCCAGCGACGGTTTCTTAATGATCCGGTCATAGCGAGCAGTGAATTCTTCCAGTGGCGCCAACTTAAAGGAAAGATGTGGGGTGCCAAAATGCATAGGAATAACAACCCTCGGTTGCAGGAGGCTTACTATTTGACTAGCCTCACCAGCATCAATGGTATACCTCCCCCCGATGGGCAGCAGTAAAATGTCCACCTCTCCAATTTCCTGGACTTGCCCAGCTGATAATAGCTGTCCCAAATCACCCAGGTGTACTAGATTGATGCCATCGGCCGATATTTTAAAAATAGTATTCTGGCCCCGCTCCCGGCCCTGATACATGTCATGGAAGGAGTCAATCCCTTTAATTATTATCCCTTCCATATTTACCATTCCAGAACCCCTAATAATCCGGGGCTGACCTGCCACGGTTTCCACTGCGTTATGATCCCGATGTTCATGGCTTACCGTCACAATATCTGCGGGAACAGGGTTCAATGGATAACCATAGTCTTCATGAAATGGGTCGGTTATTATCTTTTTGCTCCTCGTTTCAATAATAAAAGAAGCATGTCCCCGCCACTTTATCTTCACGATTAAAACTCTCGGTAAATTTTATTGGCATCAAAATACCAATACCCAGCTCCCTGATAAACCAAGCGATTATCCAGATTAATTCGGGTGTAAAT
>JAQUUV010000058.1:5530-9980 GCA_028693695.1 Syntrophomonas sp. | reverse complement strand
ATTTCAAAGCTTATCGAGGAGCTAAATTATTAGCTATTTTATCTGCACTAATATTGTCAATATAAAGAGTTCTACTAGGAAAAGCCATAGACACATTCTCGGTCTCCAAAATATCTATAATACGAAAATTTATGTCTTCTTTGGCTGCTAAATATTCTGCCCGGTCGGTGGTATTGGTGAAATAGTATATTAGAATATCAAGGCTGCTTTCACTGAAATTTTCCATACAAACAAAAATAGCTTCCGGGTGTATATCCGGATGTTTTTGCAGCATATCTCGTATTCTCTGCACACATTTTTCGATTTTTTCACGAGGGGTAGCATATTCAATACCCAGATAAAAATTTACCCGGCGTTTACCCATTCGAGAACAGTTGGTTATGGCTTGATTGGCCAGCGTAGAATTTGGTACAGTAACCACGGATTGGTCAAAAGTTCTAAAGCGGGTGCTGCGAAAGGATATTCCTTCAATAGTTCCTTCCACCCCTGAAACCTGCACCCAATCACCAATGGAAAAGGGCTTTTCCATAATAATTACGATTCCCCCAAAAATGTTGGCTAGAGCATCTTTGGCAGCCAGTGCAAAGGCCAATCCACCCAGACCCAGACCGGCAATAAATCCACTCACATTGTAATTCCATTCTTGGGCGATCAGCACAATGGCCATAGCCCAGATTACAAATCTGACTATTTTTGAGAAAAAGGGTATTAAGATACTGTCCAATTTAAGCTTTTCTTTAAACTCTTCCGATAACACCGAATCAATCCCTGACAGAGCATAAGCTCCCCAGGCTATAATGATGATCAGGATTGACCTAAAACATTGAGAAAGAAACACGTCCTGGCTGGATGATAGCGGTAGATAACTCAGTGCCAAGTAAATTCCTATTATGAATATAAAAACCCGAATGGGCCTAGCAAAAGCCAACAATATCTTTTCATCGATATCAGTATCGTTATGGGCGCTGATCCTAATTATTAAGGGAAGTAAATACCTTGTAAATAGAATGCTAAACAACCAGAAAATGATAAATATGGCCATCGGTACAGCTGCACTCTGAAATACCGGATTATCAATCATAGTCAGTGAATCCATTACCTGAAATAGTCTGTTAGCCATCCTTTGCCTCCTTGATGTTTGCCCTAATTGTGTATTAATTTACTGCACCATGTCAATACTGCTCATAGATGAACTTAGGAGGTATCGGTATTGAAGTTGGTAGAAATTCTTTTTGGAGGGTTATTGCTGTCGGTTATATTAGTAGAGTTTTCTTTCTGGGGTCTGATGGTAACGCAGAACAACGCATATTTAATAGCCCTGCTTGTCTGTACAGCAGCCATGATGTATGTCAGTTATAATTTATACCAACTAGAATCGAGCCGCAGAGCTAAGATTCAGAAGGAATATAGCTTTTATTACATATTGGATCATCCACCCACAGAAGATATATTTTACCGTCAGGTGAGAAATCGGATATGAAAAAAGAGGGTTATTATTATTAACCCCCTTTTTTATCGCTTTCTCTATTTCTCTTTTTCTTCTTTTTCCTTTTTGGCTTTGGCTATTATCTTGTCCGCATCCAATGCGGGAACCTCTTCATAATGATCCATTTCCATCCGGAACTTGCCTCTACCTTGAGTAATGGACTTCAGATCGATGGTGTATCGGCTCATTTCTGATAAGGGTACCTGGGCTTTCACCACTTGTTTCTTGCCGGCAGGTTCCATACCCATAACCCTGCCTCGCTTAGTATTTAAATCACCTATTATATCTCCCATATAGGTTTCCGGTATCTCCACCTCAACATTTACTATTGGCTCCAGCAGAACTGGCTTGGCAGTTTCCATTCCCTTTTTGAAAGCCAATTTAGCAGCCATCTTAAACGCCATTTCCGAGGAATCCACGGAATGGTAGGAACCATCGTAAAGAGTCGCTTTAATGCTGGTAACTGGATATCCCGCCAAAACTCCTTCATCCAAAGCCTCTATGAGTCCTTTTTCTACCGCGGGGAAGTAGTTGCGCGGAACCGCACCCCCAAACACGTTGTCTTCAAAGACGAATTTTTCTTCCGTATTGGGTTCAAATTTAATCCAGACGTGTCCAAACTGACCGTGTCCACCGCTTTGCTTTTTATGTTTGCCTTCAACTTGTACTGTGGCCCTAATGGTTTCCCGATAAGGAATTCTCATTGCCTTAGCCAGAACATCCACTCCAAACTTACGGGCCAGCTTGTCTGTAATGATATCCATGTGGGTATCACCCATAGTTCTCATGATGGTCTGATGGGTTTCACCGTTTTTTTCAATCGTGATAGTCGGGTCTTCTTCCATTAACCTCTGTAGGGCTCCGCTAAGTTTATCCTCATCGCCTTTGCTTTTGGGCTCAATAGCCATGCTTAAGGTAGTTTGAGGAAACTCTATGGGTTCTATCACTACCGAATTGGCTTTCGTGGTCAGGGAATCACAAGTGCTGGTAACTGCTAGTTTGGCAACTGCTGCAATATCTCCGGCATTCAATTCAGGAACCGATGCCTGTTCCTTACCGGTCATAACAAGCAATTGGGAAATCTTCTCATCTTTTTCTTTACTGGCATTATAGATAACACTATCAGCCTTCATTTTACCAGTAAAAATGCGGAACATGGTCAAACGCCCGATATACGGATCAGCGATAGTCTTAAATACTTGAGCGCTAAATGGTGCTTTTTCAATATCTTTTCCTTGAACCATAAGATTACGTTCAGGGGTTGGAGAACATTCAACTATAAAATCCATTAAGGGTTGAACGCCTATGTTCTTGAGGGTAGAGCCGCAGAAGACAAATACCGTCGAACCAGTAGCGGCTGCTTCTTTTACTCCCGCCATTAATTCCTCGTCACTTAATTCTTCTCCATCGAGATATTTACTGAGCAGTTCATCATTAGCCTCTGCTGCCGCTTCGACTAACTCCATCTTGTACATTTCTACATCATCCAGCATATCTGCAGGAATCTCTTCAATGGTCATCTTCCCTGTCCCAGGTTCAAATATGTAAGCCTTCATCTTTATTAGGTCAACGACCCCTTTAAAACTATCTTCCGCTCCTATAGGTAACTGCAAAGGTACTACATTATCAGGAAATGTGGACTTGATTTGACTCAATACTTTATAGAAATCGGCATTTTCGCGATCCATCTTATTAATATAAGCGATCTTTGGTATATCGGGATTATCCTCCCACACTATTTGGGTTTGCACTTCAACCCCTGCAGTAGCTGAGAACATTAATAACATACTATCTACTACCCGTAATGCACCGCACACTTCAAAATAAAAATCAGCATAACCAGGTGTATCCACTACATTAATTTTGCAATCCCGGTATTCGCAGGGAACCACCGCGGTGCTAATCGTAAATTTCTTCTTAATTTCCTCCGGCAAGAAATCGGCTACTGTGTTCCCGTCATCTACTTTCCCCAGCCGCTTTAGTGCTCCGGTATTATAAATCATGACCTCTGCCAATGATGTTTTTCCTGTACCCCCATGCCCCACGAGGGCAATATTTCGAATTCCATTGGTAGGGTAAACCTTCATCCGATAACCTCCTCAAAAATTTTAATTGCTGTAAAAATGGTACTATATTTTAGCTTAAGTAGCAAAATAATTTATTTCTTCGCCATTTTCTTCGATCCATATGGGGTTCATTTCTTGATCCCTAACTTCCAGAATAAAATTCCTGCCACTATCAAGAATAGAAACAACTGGTAGTAGAAAATACCCTTATACATATCTACCAGCAAGGTATAGGCAATCCCCAAAGATACTGGGAAAATTAAGGATCTGCTTATAGGTTTCGGCGGATAATCAGAGTTTTTTCGTCTATTCTGAATATATGACCAGTTAAATAGCAACAGGAAAACTAATATGTTGATTACCAGGCTAATCAGGGTCATATTTCATCGCTCCGTATTAGAGATTCCAAGTAAGTGCAGCTTAGTTGTTGGTATTTATCCATCAAATTATAATCGGTTAAATCCAAGTGAATGGGAGTAATACTTATATAACCCTGTTCTACAGCATATACATCACTATCTTCGTCCTGTTCTTCCTTTAGTACTCCACCCCCTAACCAGTAATAGGTATTACCCCGAGGGTCGTGCCGTTCTTCAAAAAGATTATCATAATTTCTTGCGCCCAACTTGCTTATTCTTATCCCTTTTACTTCCTCAGGAGGCAGCACCGGAATATTAATGTTCAACAAAGTATTCTTGTCTATGCCCTGTTCCATAACTGCAGATACCAACCGTCGTGTGAACTGGGCCGAAAAACTGAAATCAACTTTGTCCCGGTAGGAATTAAGAGAAACAGATATAGAAGGCGAGCCCATAATGACACCTTCAGCGGCGGCGGAAACGGTGCCCGAATATAGCACATCAGTTCCCAGGTTAGAACCATGATTGATACCGGAAAC
>JAQUUV010000058.1:0-5430 GCA_028693695.1 Syntrophomonas sp. | reverse complement strand
GCAAGTATGAATGCAATGACAATTACACTGATAGTTTCTTTTAGAAAATCCTTCATTTCTCTACTCATAAGGCACCCCACTATATTATTTTATTGGAACTCATAGATATTTATGGTCATAAGGTCATTTTCCTTGTCTTTGCTGATACCAAACATGACCTTCTTGGACTTGAGATTTTTATTTAGAAAATCAACTACCCGCACCAATTCATCATTGGCCTGGAAGCTTTTGCAGGAGATTAGCTCCAGTTTACCCTCATTCTCTTCTGTCAATGCCGCTCCCCCTCTCCATATCATTACATTCTAATTTAAGCACCTAATATTTTCAAGGCAAGCTGGCTAAATGAGACCCATCATCTTATGTATTTGTGGAATTATCCTGACATCCGAAATTTTTTCTCGGCACATTTTCTGTAAATCCAATAGCTTGTCTATACTCGGAGACACAGCATCTCTTATGGGAGTAACCGGCTGTAATATGAGAGTAATATTGGGGTTAACATCTGTTATTATTCCAAGCGCTGCTTCGATTTCTACCCTCTTGACTTTCGCATCAATGACAATTTTTATATAAACTGGCTTATTACCTGCCACAGTCAAAAACTGAGCGTGCTTTGCCCCACAGTCTATACCTGTAGAGGAAGGAAGTTTGTAATCCATACTTATTACATCAATATAAGGCAAACATTTATCTAGTTGCTCATAAAGGGTGCCATTGGTCTCCAAAAGCAGTTTATAACCTCGGTGCTTTAAGCTCGTCCCTATCTCCTTGATAAAATCAGCCCACAAAAGCGGTTCCCCACCAGTCAGACTGATCCATTGCGAACTGTAGTTTTCAAGCTGTTCCAGAACCTGTTCTACCGACAAGGGATTAGGCACTTGTTCCCATAAGTCTCCTCGTCCCGTCACCTTAGCTACTTGGCAATATGCCAATGGTTCAAAACTGGCTGGAGTATCGCAATATGCACAGCGCAGGTTGCAACCTGTAAAACGCAGAAATACTTGGCGGCTGCCTACCAGCAAGCCTTCTCCCTGGATACTTTCCATAATCTCCGCTAGATTAGCCTTCAACTGTAATTCCCCGGACCTTACACCGGGCCTCATATATACGCTCTAATTCTCTTTTGTAACTAAGCATTACATTATTGGCAAAGGCTGAAATATCATTGATTCCTATTTCCTTAAGCCCTGCGGTTTTTACCGGCGTGCCCTCTGTTTCTATGTTCAGTCCAATATGTATAAGAGTTGAAACAACTGAACTAGTAGCAATGGAAACCGACAGCTTACCCCGATTTATATACAGGTCGTCCCCTACTCTCTGTACCTCGATTTCATACTGTTCCAATTCTTCTTTAACCGCTACAATAAGCATTCGTTGCCTGTAAATAGCCAACTCTAAATCGGTGGTAAAATGTTCAACGATAAAATTTAACATTAGAGGTGAATAGATGAATTCTTTTTCCTTAACATCGGTCAAGTCCACCATATTGTCAAGGGCTACATCTACTTCACCAATGAAGGCAACTACAGCGTCACCCAGGATGCCAAAATTACGGTATATCCAGTGTGGTTGCAACTGGGTTCCATCGTACTTAATCTGATCTTCCAGCACTAAAGTTTTGATCATAATCAATCCCCACTTTCCTATATGCTTTCTGGTTTCTGATTTCAATCCTCCCAATAAGTTGCGCAACTGCTGGCAGACTCCCACACCTTAACCTTACTTAGTTTACATCCGGTGCAGACATCTTTAAATTCCTTATATATCTCCCGGGCAATATTTTCGGCGGTAGGATTCACGGTATCAAAAGGACAAATTTCATTGAGATAGCCGTGGTCATATCGATCCAAAATAACCAGCAGAGCCGTCTTTAAATCCTTGAAGTCCATTACCATACTGCTTTCATTCAAATGATCGCTAGCTATGCTTATCTCAACCTTCCAGGTATGTCCATGCACATTACTGCATTGCCCCTGGTAATCATTCAGTTTATGAGCAGCGGCAAAATCCTGGGCAACTGAAATTTCATACATAATAATCCTCCCTGTTTGACTCATCCAGCAGATAAATGCTATCACAGTGGCAACCCTAACACCTATGCACTATAAATATTACCACTATTTTCGGGACTATCAAAAAATATTTTAAAATATTATAATTCAATATAGATTTTTACCTAAAAATTGTGAGGTATTTAGAGGTATTGTTACAACTTTCGAGAAATATTTCTGTGAGGTGATTATAGTGGCTGAACTCAGCGCATATTTCGACCGAAAATATACATGTCCAATATGCCAAATGACATTTACATCTCTGGCTATCAGAAGTTCCAAGGTTTACATCGGAGAGCGTGAATCTGATTTTCATACTATTTATAAAGGGGCGAATCCAACCCACTATTCAATCATAGTATGCCCGGTATGCAATTATGCCGCTTCCAATACCCTTTTCGCAACTCCCTTGCCCATGAATCTAGTTAAGGGCTTATCTGCAGCTCTAGCCCAAATGCCCTTGGAAAAACCGATTGATTTTAGCAAGGAGAGGGATTTAGATACTGTCCTGCTCAGTTTTCAGCTGGCTATCCGGACCGCGCAGCTCAAAAAAGTGGCACCTGGAGAACTAGCCGGTCTATTACTAGCTGCTGCTTGGATAACCCGGGAAGCAGGTAACGGAGAATCGGAAAGCTATTATCTGGACGAGGCTTTAAAACACTATCTACAGGCATTTCAAAAATCCAGTAGTCATGTAGGTAATCTCAGTGATGTCCAGGCCGCCTACCTTATCGGTGAACTCTATCTGCGTCAGGACAATTATTCTGAAGCGGTAAATTGGTTCAATATAGCCATATTTCACCCCAATATTAAAATGAATCCAGCTATTGAAAAATCAGCTCGCGACCAGTGGTCTTTAGCTCGTGAAAAAGCTAAAAATGCACCTGAAACGGTCCCATCTAAGGATAACAAAGCTGAGCCAGATAGCAATGTCAAAACCAAAACACCAGAAGAAGTACCGACTGTTGTGGCAGCCTCAAAATCTACTTCCGCTCCCCAGCGCCGTAATACTATGCAGATGATGGTCCATCTTTATCCAGATCAGATAGAATGGTTAAACCAAATAGTTAACCGTGGCTATGAGGCGAGCAAAAAAATAATCAGTAAAGAGCAAATATTGAGAGCCGTAATTGACACCCTCATGGAAAAAATGGATGGTGACTTGCCATCTAATTTCTCCAACGAAAAGGACTTACAGTCCAAACTGCTAGCGATGTTAGAATCCCCAAAAGATTAGTATTCAATCCCCTGGCGGGCTCTGATACCGTTCGCCAGTGGATGTTTAATTTCTTTCATCTCCGTGACCAGGTCAGCACCAGCTAGAATTGAGTTCGGGGCATTCCGACCAGTTAAAATCAATTCTATATGCCTGGCACGGCACTGTTGCATAACCAGCAACACGTCATTAACTGGAATGATTCCGTATTCTAGTACAGCCATTATTTCGTCCAGGATCAGCACATCGCTTACTGGTTCGGCAATCAATTCTTGCACTGAGGCATAAGCTACCTGGCAATCTTGCCAGGTTTCCGCTTTTTCTTCGGATGATAATTCCCAATAAAACCCCCGCATCTTTTGATTGGCCATAATCAACTGAAATTGTGGCGAAAACCGGTCCAGGGCCTTAAACTCAGAGGAGCCCGAATTCTTCAAAAAACTCACCCATACAACTTTGAGACCTGCCCCAAGACAGCGAATGCCTTGGCCAAGAGCCGCAGTAGTCTTGCCTTTGCCGTTTCCGGTATAGACTTGAACTTGGCTAAGTTCTAGTTTTTTCAGAATTGTTCCCTCCCCGCCCTTTTCTTTAATATTATCACCTCTATTATCCATAAGCTAGCGTCGGTCTGTCAGCTAGTTCAACCATGAAAAAAAGCACCGGTTCGTCACCGGTACTTTATCAGTCTATTCGAAATACAAGTAGTCTCTTGGTAATACTCTATTTTGCCAATTCTTCAGCCAGAGCCCTGCTTTTCTCTGATAGGGTCATGGCTATATCTGCCGCATCTTTGTTTTTACCCAATATTAAAGTAGAGGCCAATTCAGCAAATATCCGCCTTAATTCCATAAATAATTTTGTGCCCATATTTTCATACCCCCCAATACATTAATCGTATAAGAAGAATTATATAACCCAATATACAACTAATATCGATTATAAATCACATACTAACGACCTTATTCTATTATAATTTGATCAGCCGCGAACGGTCAATCAATTTTAATGCCAAGGGTGGTATTTTGTTCCTTTATTATTAAGGCATGCTGGCAAATAATCTGATCCCTTATCCCATTCATATTCCAGGAATATATCTTCATGACATTTAGGGACTATTCTGCCTTGTTTATTTCTTAATAACCCCTTAGGGTAATTTAACTACGATCTGCTCAACTATAGATTTCATGTCCTCAGAAACATAATCTTCAATTTTCCCCTGATCAATCAGAGTATTTAATGAAATATCCCAGGGCAAGCCACCCAGAAAATCTATATCGGTATCCTTGGCCACCTGAGCTCCTTGGCTATGGCCAAATATCTCCAACTTCTCATCGCAATGCGGGCATACTGCGTAGCTCATATTCTCCACCAGTCCCAGAATGGGTATCTTCATCTTTTGCGCCATTTTTATGGTCTTTTTAACTACCATAAAGGCTAGATCCTGGGGGGAAGATACAATTACAATTCCATTTACCGGTAATGATTGCATTACAGTCAGAGGCACATCCCCGGTTCCCGGTGGTAAATCAACAATCATATAGTCCAGATCGCGCCAGTCAACCTCTTCCCAAAACTGCTTGACCGCGCCTGCCAACATGGGACCCCTCCAAATAACGGGATCATCCTCATTGGGCAAAAAGAAATTGATGGACATTAGCTTTACCCCCAGCCGGGCTTCAAGTGGGATAAGCCCAAAATCAGTAGCTTTAATGCCAACATTACTGGGGATGCCGAAGGCTCTGGGCTGACTTGGACCAGTTATATCTGCGTCCAGCACCCCCACCCGCTTGCCTGTCCGTGCTAAACTGGCAGCAATTAGTCCGGTGACCGATGATTTCCCTACTCCGCCTTTACCGCTCATTACTACAATTACATTACGAACATTATTGAGTGAACCGACGAGTGTTTTTTCAATCTCTACCCCGCACGCAGCAGGATCCACGCTACAGCTTCCACTGGAACCGCAGGTGTTACATTTATCAGACATATCTATTCTCCTTTCTAATCTACATATATTAGTATGGAAATAATTCTTAATTTTTAATTCATAATTTTGAATTAAGGGAGGAAAGTTGACGCCTTTAGACTATTCTAAACACACGTGTAAAATAATGCAATTATTAATCCAAGGATTTCCGTTCGCCGGCATATTAGGGACTGTAA
>JAQUUV010000057.1:4305-10098 GCA_028693695.1 Syntrophomonas sp. | reverse complement strand
GGATTATGTTTGACAACAATCAATACAGATAGTCCAATAGGGGGAAATGTAATGATAATGGCAGCCGAAAAGTTGGCAAACTTTGAAACCATTTATTGTTCCTCAAACAGTATTATTTATAAGGCTTTTAATGAGGAAACAAATGAAAAGGTTATCATAAAAACGCTAAATAAGGAGCTTTATGATGCGAAAAGCCTATCTAAGCTGAAGAATGAATATAAGTTATTGAAAGAACTTCAGGGCGAATACGTGGTAAAAGCTTATAAATTCTTAAATGTAGAAAATCGATTTTCTATGGTTATTGAGGATTTTAGAGCGATATCCCTTGACCAATACCTAAGCACTAGTCGAATTGGAATAAGAGAATTTCTATACATTGCATTAGAAATAACCAAGTGCTTGGATCATATTCATAAGAATCAAGTCATTCATAAGGATATCAACCCATCCAATATTGTTTATAATAAGGATAATAAAGTGCTTAAATTGATTGACTTCGGCATTGCTTCTAAATTTTCTTTCGAAACCATGCAACCCCTTAATCCCAATAAATTAGAAGGAACATTGTCGTACATATCTCCGGAACAAACCGGAAGAATGAATCGCCCGGTGGATTATCGGACCGACTTCTATTCTTTGGGGGTTACCTTATATGAACTAGCCTGCAGACGGCTCCCTTTTGTCTCAGACGATCCTGCCGAGATTGTACATTGCCACATCGCCAAGACCCCCTGGCCAGCCCATCAAGTAAATCCCGAGATTCCTAAAGCTGTTTCCGGAATAATTGCTAAACTTATGGCCAAGATGCCTGAGAATAGATATAAGAACGCCCAAGGGATAATGTTTGATTTGTACACATGTCTTGAACAGATTGACGATAGTGGGGTAGTCGAAGAATTTGAGTTAGGAAGCCGAGATATCTCAGATAAATTTGAGGTGCCTAAAAAACTATATGGAAGAAAGTATGATTTAGAAAAGCTGCTGGCTTCATTTGAAAACATTAGTAAGGGAAGCGCAGAATTTATTCTCATTGGTGGCTATTCAGGAATTGGTAAAACTAGTCTGGTGAATGAACTTCATAAACCCATTATGAAAGAGCATGGAATGTTTATTTCAGGTAAATATGATCAGTTTAACAGGAATACCCCGTATTCAGCTTGTTTTCAAGCTATTGATCAGTTTTGCAGTTATATTCTATCAGAACCTGAGACTGAGATAGAACGCTGGAAAAAACGGATATCAGAGGCTCTGGGTTCAAATAGAAGGTTAATAACCGAAGTAGTTCCACGGCTGGGGTTGATTATAGGCGAACAACCAGCATTAGGGGAAATATTTCCAATAGAAGAACAGACCAGATTCAAGATTGCGCTTAAAAACTTGATGGCTGTTATCTCTGCACCAGAACATCCGGTGGTTTTTTTTATGGATGATGTTCATTGGGCAGATATGGCGTCACTGGATCTTTTTGAAAGATTGCTTATGGACCATACTATCAAAGGCTTGATGTTTGTTGGTACTTACCGGGACAATGAAGTGGATTCCTCTCATCCGCTAATCAGGTCTATAGAAAAAATAAGAAGGAATAATGGGAGAGTACAATTCATCAAGTTGGAAAATATTAATGTTCATGCAGTGGCAAATATAATATCTGCTATTGTGAGTAGGCCGGAGCAAGATGTACTTCAACTCGCCGGAATAGTACATGAAAGAACCTTGGGTAACCCGTTCTATACCATTGAATTTCTAAAACATTGTAATGATAAAGATCTACTTTATTATGATCAGGGTAAAATGAGATGGGATTGGAATGAAACAGGAATATGCAGCAGTCAGATATCGGATAATGTGGCTGATTATCTGATAGGGAAAATAGAGACACTTTCGGAAACGACGAGAGATCTGATTAAAATAGCAGCCTGTATAGGAAATCATTTTGATGTAAAGGTGCTATCAGCAGTTGCCGGAAAAGGTATAGAAATAATTAATGACGAACTAAAGCCCGCTATCTATGAGGAAATGGTTTATGTTGCCGAAAATAGGGAAGATAATTTTAAAGAAATGCAGTTTAAATTCTGCCATGACAAGTTTCAACAGGCAGGCTATCAGGCCTTGTCAGAAGATGTTAAGAAAACCATACACCTGAACATTGCCAGATACTACAAAGCTACTGAAGTTCTGGAAGGAAAATATCTATTTGTGGTAGCAGATCACTATTCGAAAGCATTGGATTGCCTTGTCTCAACTCAAGAAATAGAAAAAGTTATCGAAATATTTTTCAAAGCAGCCCATAGTGCTAACCTTTCTTCAGCTTATGACACCGCCCGACAGTACCTGGAACTCATTATGGAGATTTCTCCTGAAGATTTAAAGAAAAATGATTCCTTCCTGCTACGTATATACAATGAATATCATCTAGTACTTTTTAGTCTGGCTAGGTTCGAAGAATTGGATCGAACTTATACTAAGATTGAGAAGATATCTAAAAATCCATTAGATTTGGTGGATTGTTGTTGCTTGCAATTAATCAGCCTTTCCAATCGCAGCCGATACCAGGAAGGGTTTGTACTAGGGGTAGCGCTGCTTGAAAGATTGGGGATAAAGTACCCCCAGGATGCATTAATGGATGTAGTAGATGCAGAGTTTGAAAAATATTGTGAGTATGAGCGTAATGGAAGCATTGAAAAAATTGAGAAAAGGGAAATGCTTCGTGACATAAAAGGTAAATCAATTGCTAAACTTTTAAACCGGATTGTTCCTGCAGCGCAATTTTTTAACCCGTTGGCAGCATTCTGGGCCACACTGGTCAATGCCAATATTATGGTTGAGAATGGTGTAACCGGGGTAGCTCTGGAAATGTCCTGGGGCTTTTTTATGGGTGTAATTGCCTATAAGAATGATTTCCGCTGTGGAAATATGCTGGCTAAAAAGGCAATGCACATAGTCGAGAGAGAGGGACTTAATGCAGAATTATATAGAATGTATCATTTTAACGGTCTGGTAAGATGCCATTGGTTTGAACCTATAGAACAAGATATTTACTATGCCCATGAAGCTTATAAAGGGAATCTGCAAAACGGAGAATTTGAATTTTCCTGTTACAGTTTTTTTACTTCTCAGGCAGCCATCCTGGAATGCTGTAATACAGTTTCAGAAATGCAGGATGAAGTAGAGGCGGCATTATCCTTTGCAAGTAAAATGGGTAACATCTATGGACTGGAATCGTTTGTCAGTTTCCAACAAATAGTAAGGGCCTTAAGAGGAGAAACAATAACATATGGTAGTTTTAATGATGAGAATTTTAATGAAGAAAAACATGTAGAAGACGTCCAACACAATGCTATAGGATTAGCTTATTACTATATATATAGATCGCTGTCGGCAGTGTTGTTCGGCGATTTTAAAATGGCATTTATGCTGACCGAGAAGGCTGTCCCCCTTATGCCGTATATAGCTTCATTTTATACTGCTGCCCTCCTTCGTTTCCTACATTCGCTTTCCATTTGTAAAACTATTGAAGAAATGAAGGAATCAGAACAAAAAAACACATTCAAAAAGATATTGGAAGAAAATCAGCAATGGATGTATCAAAGGGCCAAGGATGCACCTTTTAACTTCCAGCATCTTTATTATCTTGTAGATGCGGAGGTAAAAGCATTGGCAGGAAAGTATGATGAATCCTTTAGGTTATATGAAAAAGCCATTTTTGGCGCGAAAGAAAACAAAAGACCATATCATTGTGCCCTGGCCTGTGAACTTGCCGGGCAGCGTTATTACCAAATAGGAATAGAAAGGATAGCTGGTTTCTATCTTAAGGAGGCCTATTCGGCATTTTTAGCCTGGGGAGCCACAGGCAAGATCGAATCAATGAAGCAAAAATACCCTCATATTTTATTTTCTGGCATGGATAGTGCGAAATTAGTAGAGCTTAACACCGGGACTACTGTATTAACCAACTCGACAAATATTACTGCTCTGACCAAATCAATAGACATAAACGCTGTTATCAAAGCAACTCAGACGATTTCAGGTCAAATTGGTAAAAAGAAGCTGCTCGAAAAGCTGATGACAATTATTATTGAAAACTCTGGTAGTAATCGAGGGTGCATTCTAACAATAGACGAAAATAGTTGGCTTTTATATGCCTACGAAATCGTAAATAGGTCAGTAAAGATTATTATTGATGATCAAAAGATTCTTCTTGATAGCATGGATAAAAAACACATCCTGCCACTTTCTATTATAAGTTATGTGATGAGGACCAAAGAGCCGGTGATTATCGATAATGTTCTAGATAGCCAGTTTTCATCGGACAGGTATTTTATTAAAAATACTACTTTATCAGCCATGTGTTTTCCTATTTTGTCCCACAATATATTAAAAGGAATAGTGTATTTAGAAAATGACCTTTTAACCGAAGCCTTTACCCAAGAACGTATTGAGGTATTGAATATATTCACATCCCAGGCGGCTATTTCTTTAGAAAACTCTAACCTTTATTCTAATCTTGAAGAAAAAGTAAAAGAAAGAACCAGTCAGTTACAAAAAACCAATGCCGTTCTTGAAGAAAGGACAGCAGAACTGGCTGTAGCCAAAGAAAAAACCGAAGCTGCCAACAAGGAGCTAGAGACGCAAAATCTTCAACTTCAACATGAAATCATCGTTCGGAAACGAGTGGAGGAGGAGCAAAGGCTTAATCTGAAGCGTCTGCGTTTGTCAGAAGAACGCTTCGGTAAGATCTTTAATGATAGCCCGATTATGATGTCAATAAGTACCCCGAAGAAAGATATATATATTGACGTCAATGCCAAATGGGAGGAAATAATGGGGTATAGCCGTCAGGAGATTATCGGTCATTCTTTTACGGATTTAGATATTTGGATAGACGACGCAAGTAACTGGCCGGAAGTGATCGGAGAGTTGAATGAAAAGAGGAATGTTGAAAGAACAATCCGTACCAAGTCAGGTGAAATTCGTGTCTTTCTCATATCGCAGACGGTAGTAAACATTAATAATGAGCAGTGTTGGTTATCTGCTAGCATCGATATTACGGAACGCAAAAAGATGGAACAAGAGATGGCCCGCCTGGATCGGCTTAATATGGTCGGCGAAATGGCAGCGAGTATCGGTCACGAAATCAGGAATCCGATGACTTCCGTTCGTGGTTTTTTGCAAATGTTTGAGGACAAATATAGCGAAGATAAAGAATTTCTAGATCTAATGATCGAAGAGCTGGATAGAGCTAATGCCATAATCACTGAATTTCTCTCTCTGGCCAAAAATAAGTTGGTAGAATTAATACCCCAAAAACTTAATCCAATATTAAAAAATATTTTGCCACTTATCCTTGCCACTGCTACAATTCAGGATAAGAGTATTAAGTTGGAAATGGAACATGTACCTAATTTGCTCCTGGACGAGAAGGAAATTCGTCAGCTTATACTTAATCTAGTTCATAATGGGTTGGAAGCAATGGCTCCGGGTGGAACCATTATCATTAGGACATTTACTGAAGGCGAAAACGTAATCTTATCAATCCAGGATCAAGGCAGTGGAGTAGATCCTGAAGTATTGGATAAGTTGGGTACACCCTTCTTTACCACAAAGGAACAAGGGACGGGCTTAGGGCTAGCGGTATGCTATGGTATTGCTAAACGGCATAATGCTAGAATTGACATAAAGACCAGTTCAATAGGCACCACTTTTTTTGTTCAATTTCCAATTTGAAATACGACGACTTATTCTGCCATTTACCATTCCCTCATTTCCTACTCACCAACATATCGTCCCGTGCTT
>JAQUUV010000057.1:0-4205 GCA_028693695.1 Syntrophomonas sp. | reverse complement strand
AATTGACATAAAGACCAGTTCAATAGGCACCACTTTTTTTGTTCAATTTCCAATTTGAAATACGACGACTTATTCTGCCATTTACCATTCCCTCATTTCCTACTCACCAACATATCGTCCCGTGCTTTTATTTACACCCGAATAAACCCTGCAAAATAATGAGTATAAACCTGATTGGGCGCATCCTCTGATATTATATATAATTCAAGTTTCGCAGTTAATGGATGATGAGCAGTAAAAGTAACGGTGGACACTGAAAAACACTGACCCTCCGGGCACAGATTTACCCTGACTTTTTGTTATCAAGATAAAACTGTAAAAAGGTCTGTGTTAGTCATAAAAGTCTGTGTCCGTCTGTGTCTATGGTTATTCTAATGTCGCATAATCCGTCAACTACGAAAGTTGAGTATATAATAATGCAATCAGTCAATTAATTACTTATACTATATATACTCGTGTTTATATTTCCATTAGCTGATACCCTCGATGATAAGTGGTGTAATGCTAAGAATTGATGATTTCGTTTTATGGGTAAATACCTATGCAAGGAAGGGAAACCGTGAGAATGAAACGGATGTACGCAATAGCCACATTTATGTTTGGACTGGCTCTGGCTGGCTCTATAATCGTGTGGCCCTTTCGGGGGAGTTTTACGGGAGGCTTGCTCTTTGCTGCTTTTGAGGCTGCCCTAGTCGGCGCACTTGCGGATTGGTTCGCGGTGGTGGCTCTTTTCCGCCATCCTCTAGGCTTGAAATTTATCCCCCATACAGCTATCATTCCCAACAACCGGGGGCGGATAATCGAAGGCATTGTTACCATTGTTGAAAAGGATTGGTTGAGCCTGGATTTCATTAAGGATAAGATACTTGATTACCAACTCATTGATGGCGTGGCTTCGGCTCTGGAAACGGAGGAGGGCCGCCGTGGTCTGGAACGTTTGGCTCAGTCCCTTATCGCCAACACCATCCAGGACCTTAATCCCGAGGATGTTGCTCGTTTCGTTCATCTAATGCTAGCTGACAATTTGAATGAGATAAAGATTTCTCCAGTCCTGGTTGAGCGCTTGGAAGCCTCCGTTAAAAATCTATACGGTGATGATCTAATTCGGATCTTCCTGAACTGGGGTATTGCTGCCACACAGGGTGAAGACTTCGAGCGGATTATAAAAAGGACCTTGACAAGAGCAGCAGCCGATTACTCAAATAGAGGCAACTTTTTTCGCCGGCTTGGCAAAGGACTGGGCGAGAGCCTTGATATTGTTAATTACGACGAGGCGGCCGAAGCTCTCTCCAATCGCATCAACCACTTTTTGGTGGAAATGAAGGAGCCGAGTAACCAATATCATATTCGGGTTAAAACTGAAATGGATAAGCTCCAAATAGCCGATCCTGCTTCGGCTTCTGCTATGTTAAGCGAGATGCTGAAGAAAATTGTTGGCACCGATGCTGGAGTTGGTGCCACAGCGGATTTGTTTGCTGCTTTGAAAACCCAGCTAATTGCGGGTGGAAACGAGGAATTGCCCCTGATTAGATTCCTCACCAATATGGCTATTGAACAGATTAATATTGTTCGTTGGGATGAGGCAAGAAAAAGCAGTATGGAATCCTGGATTAAAACTGAGTTGGTAGGCCTCCTGGAACGTTATCATGTGGTGATCGGCCAGATTGTGCGGGAAAAGCTGCAAAATCTTAATGACATTGGGCTTGTGAAGTCCATGGAGGACAAGGTAGGGGATGACCTGCAATGGATCAGAATAAACGGTACCGTAATCGGCGCCTTGGTGGGCGTACTACAGTATCTGCTGCTCCACCTATTATAATTTCGTTAAGAAAAAGCTAGTTACTCTGCACACTGGTTATTCCCAATTGACGTAGTTTTACAAACAGAACAATCGCAGTTACGATTGAAGCCATTAAATCTGATGCCGGTGATGCATACCAGATTCCGTTCAACCCTAAGAAGCGGGGTAGGATGAGTAGCAACGGGATGAGAAGGATCACCTGGCGCAGCATACTTAGGATCATTGAGGTAAGGGCCTGCCCAATAGCCTGGAAAAAATTGGCGCTGACAATCTGGAAACCAACCACAGGCAACAATAACAAAAAGATCCGCATACCATGGGTTCCAATTCGAAGCAAATCCTCATCGGAGCTAAATGCGCCCATAAGGGGAGCGGCAAAAACTTGGATCAGGATGAAGCCACCCGTTACGATAACCGTAGCCCAAATAATAGCCTGCATGAACGTTTCTTTAACGCGGTTATAATTTTTGGCGCCATAGTTATAACCGATAATCGGCTGAGCGCCCTGGTTGATGCCAAATATTGGCATAAGAATGAACATGGTAAGCGTATTAATAATTCCAAATGCACCGATGGCAGAGTCTCCACCGTAATTGGCCAGACCCTGGTTGAAAATAATGCTAATCACACTAGCGATCAACTGCATAGAAAATGGGGCCATCCCAATGGCAAAAATAGCTACTATAAAATGCCTGCGTAAACGAAGATTTTTCAGCCTGAGCTTGAGGACGCTGGCAGGACCCAAAAAATGTCGAATTACCAACATGGCAGAGAAGGCCTGTGAAATGATTGTTGCCACTGCTGTTCCTGGCATTCCCAGACCGAGGACATAGACGAAAATATAATCCAGAACAATATTTAAGCCTGCGTTTACCAGCATGATGTTCATAGAAATCCGTGGATTTCCCTCAGAACGAATCGTGGCTCCCAGCCCAAAGCTGATGAACTGAAAAACTGATCCTAACAGAATAATACTGATGAATTGACGTCCGTAAGGGAGAATATTGGGACTGGCTCCAAAATTAGTTAGGAGAAAATCAAGGCAAAGCAACAATCCCCCTGAGAGCACCACGGCAATAATGAGGAGAAGGGTGAGCCCATTGCCAAGAATCTGTTCGGCTTCTTCCTTCTTCTGTTCGCCCAGACGAATGGAGATCAGTGAACCGGCACCAATGCCAACCAGCATGCCGAAAGCCATGAGGATAAAAGAAATGGGCATGGTCACTGACATTCCGGAAATGGCGTCTGCTCCTACCACGTTTCCAACAAATAGGCGGTTAATGATCATATAGAGGGAATTAGCCAGCATCCCAACGATTGCTGGCACCGAAAATTGCCACAAAAGGTGGGAAACCTTCTTTTCTCCTAATTGAAGGGTTCTTTCATCCATGTTTCTTAATCCTTATCTTAGTGATATTTGACGTAGTGGCATCACTCTCATTTAAATTAATTGAGCAGCATGGCTCATCAGACGACATAGAAAATTGTATCACTTTATAATTTAATAATATACAGGGAAGTAAATCTAGAATCACAGTCCAAAGATAGGTGACCTTTATCGAGTCATACTATAAACTTTTTGTAGCTAACAACACAATATCTGCCATAATACAGTATTGTGGCAGGATTAACTAATTGTGATCTAGAAATATATTATGATATCGCTTATACCACTTTTTAATTCGTTTTTCAAGTTGCAAGGGTAACATTGAAAAGGCTCTTATATATTAACTGACAATGCATTGGAGGTATGGCCTTGCAAACAATTAATACATATTATGAAGATTTCATAAGTTTGGAAAAGTTCGTTAGCAAAAATCGTGAGGTGCTGTTAGCCAGTAGCAATCGTTCAGTTCTGGTGCAGGTTTTCAGTGGTATTTGTGATAATAATTATCTGGTCGCCATATCTAAACAGATCCGCTTGCTGATTCCTAGTGCACAAGTGATTGGGACGACCACTAACGGTGAGATCATGAACGGATTGGTCAGCGGGCTAAAAGTAGCACTTTCCTTTTCCGTTTTTCATCACAGTAATATCAAGCTTGCCTTCGCGGAAAAGGAAGATAGGAACGATTATGAGTTGGGACGGTCGATTGCGACCAAGCTAAACAATAATAAAGCCAAAGTATTGATCCTGTTTGCTACCGGGCTAAGGGTGAACGCCAGCCAATTATTAAAAGGAGTCCAATCCGTAAATGCTGGTTTGCCAGTTGCGGGAGGCAATGCGGGAGACAATCGCAGCAATACTCAGCGTTTTGTATCATGCAATGAAAATGCTACTGACTGTGGAGTTGTTGGAGCTATTCTCCAGGGAGATCATTTAACAGTTTCGTGTCACAGTCACCTTGGCTGGCAGCCTATAGGCAAAGAAATGACAATTACCAGGGCAGAAGGTTCGCGGGTA
>JAQUUV010000056.1 GCA_028693695.1 Syntrophomonas sp. | reverse complement strand
ATATCCCCCTTCTCGCCTGCTGGGTCAAATTTTGCTCTCCATTAAATGTGTATATTTCACCCCAACTGTAAATTACCAAACCCAGGATAATGAAACCGTTGTATATATGAATTATCCCCATAGTCTAATGAAAAAATCAATATTATCATATCACATTAACCAGAATAATCTCGCCCTAGGAATGGCTTAGCTTGTTTTCTAATAAAGCAAAACATAAGTATACCTCCTATTTCATGATTTTCTCTATCAAAAAACAAGAGGTATTAGATGACACCGTTATTTCGTGATAGTCCCTTAATAGCTAATAGTTAAATCGCTTAGTGCTCCTCGGTCAAAATTAAACTCCAGAAAAGTACCCATACCACTTTGAGGGATAAAAGTGCCCCAATAAATTAATTTTCCTGACCAATCGCCAGGATAATTAAGGTTTCGGTAAGGACTTCTGGGAACCCCGTATACCTGTAAGACATCCATTATCGAACTGCTTAGTTGTATACTCCCGGAGATCATCCCATCTTTCTTAAGTTGCAAGTTGACAAATCCATTCATATCTGATGGGTTATCCGGTAGTTTGATGAAATTTGTATCCTTCATATTAGTTAATTCGGAATCACTAATTAAGGTATAGGGAGTAATAAATATCTGCGGCATATTATTCCACACTGTACTATACTCTACAAAATAACCTAGGGCTTCAGATACGAACCGTAGGGGAACCATGGTACTACCTGCAGTAATCCGAGGCGCTAGGGACATATTAATCGGGAGTGAATTAATCAAAGCCTGCTGGCTACCAATGTTCATCTGGATTACCATTCCATTGCCCTCGATGGTAATGCCTGCTGTAGCAGAGTCCCATTCCACTTGGAATCCAAGGTCTTCGGCAATAGCACGCAGAGGAACCAGAGAAACTCCATTTTCTATTATTGGAGCTACATTCAGATCCAGATAATGAGGATACTCATCACCCTTACCTTCAATTACCACCCTAACCTCGGCCATAGCCATGCTGGCAAATCCCACAAGCATAATCAAGCTCAGAATGATAACTATTGTTATCTTTTTCAATTCCCGTCCCTCCCCCAAATTACCTTAATCATTATCCCCGACCACTTTCAGCATTAGGGGACCTGCTTTTAAGTTATTCTATGAGTGGACAAACAGTAATATGACTAGCAAGAATAAGTATCAGAAAATCCGTACTGTAATACTGCAGGGTAACCAGGGTCCGATCAGTCCCCCAAAAAAGTAACAAGGGGACGGTTCTACTGTTACACCCCACCGACTGAAAACGGGTGTAACAGTAGAACCGTCCCCTTGTTACTGTCCCCTTGTTACTATTGGTTGGTTTTTCAATGACCTATTTCAAAAATATATTACTTCAGGGCCATAAAGAAACCCCGCAAATTTTCCTCTTTAACTGACTTTACTTTCCAGCCTCAATTTATCAGCTATGATAGCGATAAACTCTGAATTGGTGGGCTTACCCTTTTCCCCGTTGATTGTATAGCCAAAGAATTTATTAATCCTATCCATATCTCCTCTATCCCAGGCGAGTTCAATAGCATGGCGTATAGCCCGTTCTACCCTGCTGGGAGTAGTATCATACTTTTTCGCAATGGTGGGATATAACTCCTTGGTAACGGCTCCGAGGTAATTAATCTCTTCAGTTACCAGCATGATAGCAGCACGCAGATATTGATATCCCTTAACGTGAGCCGGTACGCCGATTTCGTGAATTATACGAGTAACCTCAACTTCCAGGTTTTTAGGAATTCGGTTAGGCATGGCAACCGCAACCGAACTACGCTTTTCGATAGACGGTCTAATATCTCTAGCTACCTGTCTCACGCGGTCGCCCAAAACTTGCAGATTAAAGGGCTTCAAGATATAATAGTCAGCACCAAGCCGTTCTGCTTTCTGGGTAATATTCTCTTGTCCGAAAGCGGTTAAGATAATGATTTTGGGACGGGGATTCAGGTTCAAGGCATCGATTTTTTCCAGAACACCTATCCCATCCATATAGGGCATTATCAAATCCAGTATCAATACTTCTACTTCCTTTTTCGCTAAAACATCTAGAACTTCCATACCATTAGAGCAGATATCGACGATCTCAAAATCAGTTTCGTTAGTAAAGTAGTCTTTTAGGATACTGCAAAATTCTCGATTGTCATCCGCCACCAGGACTTTGATTTGATCCCTTTCATCATTCATTAAGATTAATCCCTCCTCATCCCTTTATAATTCATGTATATTTAATATAATAACGCTTTTCGACGGTAGGGTAATTTTTTCCTCTTTTTTGCTTCCACCAAATTAAGCTATTATATTCCATTCTCTTCTACAAAGATCCACCTTAATGCATAAATATACTAATACGCCAGAAGGATTTTACAGCCCGAAGTTTAATCCAACTGCAATCTTCGGGAGCTCTAGTACTTGGAAATTTGTCGAAACTTTTTTCATGATAGGACTTTGCTTAGGCATCTCCGACAAAATATTATCCATAAAAATTCCATAACCTGACTGAGGGTCATTCAAAAAAACATGCGTAACGGCACCTACGATCCGGTTATCTTGGATAATTGGGCTACCGCTCATCCCCTGTACAATGCCTCCCGTTAAAGCTAGGAGTCGTGGATCGGTGACCTTGATAATCATGTCTTTACCGTTCTGTCGCGGTGGATAAACCTTCTCTATTTCTATGGCGAATTTTTCAATATCATCGCCGTTAACTACGGTCATTATTTCGGCGGGTCCCGTTTTCACTTGATGAGCATAAGCGACCTCCGTCGTATATTTGCTTAGTGGGTTATTCAGTTCCTTATCAGTCTGACCAAATATACCACAGGATGAATTTTTTGTAATATTTCCAGCTACCATACCTTTATCATTAAAAACTCCGATCTTCTCACCGGGCCGACCAGGTCTTCCCGGTTTGATCGTCTGAATAGAAGCGCTTACCACCCGTCCCTTGAGAACGCTAATTCCCTGTTTAGTGTCTGCATCAACAATAATATGCCCCAGGGCTGCGTACTCTCGCGTCTCCGGATCCCAGAAAGTTAATGTTCCTACCCCCACCACCCCATCCCGCACATAGAGGCCAATCCGGAAACGATCCGTTTCTGGGCAGTGAACCGGTTTTACCGGTATTGTCATATCCTTGCCGCTTCTCTTTATACTTAACTGTACTCCGCTTTCCCCTTTGCTATCAATAAGCTTGGCCAGATCGGTCTCGGTGGCTACTTCCTGCTCATCTACCTTTAAGATTAAGTCCCCTATCTCAATACCCTGATCACGTCCCGGATAAAGTTTATCGCCGTTGCCTGCCAATACTGGAGCAAAACCTACCACCATTATACCCCGTGATTGCAGAAAAACTCCTATGGAATGTCCCCCTACTACGACTCTACGGGTAGGTACTGCTTCGATCTCAATAGATTTTATAGGTATGTAACCCCATAAATTAAGTTTGACATCAGCTTTGCCAGGCTTCAAAGCAACGATCTCATAACCAGATGTGCGCCGGGTAACCGTGACAGTGGGGTCCTCCTGGGCAGCAAAAACGCTGCGGGAGGGACCCATTACCTTCATTTCAATTTTTCCTTGTAGCTTGCCGGGAAGCTCAATATTAATGAGGCTGGCTTCACCCACTACCATTCTCTGGTTAGATGGCAGAACGAGCACGGCTTTAACTTGCGGGGTAAGACACAGTGCAATAAAAAGAAAGGATAGTAAAATGCCAATGGCTGGGCGAATTTTCTGCAAATCATTTCCCTCCCGATAATTGGTTCAGTATATTGTCTCCGTCATAGAGTAACAATATACCGCCAATCCAGAAGAGATCGGCTCAAGAAATGAATCAAACCGCCCGGCCAACATTAATCCCACCAATATGATTATACCCAAGAACTTGGTCAGGATGTTTTAAAAGTATTCCTTGATCTTCAGACTACGTCATAGCTTTTTGCAAAATACTTCTTTCTCCAGTGGAGTGCCACATTGACGAGTCCGATCATCACTGGCACTTCCACCAAAGGACCCACCACCGCTGCAAATGCCTGACCTGAGTTGATGCCAAAAACCGCTACCGAAACGGCAATTGCCAATTCGAAATTATTGCTGGCCGCGGTAAAGGATAACGAAGTAGCCTGTTCATAGGTGACACCTATCTTTTTAGAAATGAAGAAGGAAATACTAAACATAACTACAAAATAAATCAAGAGCGGAATGGCGATACGTACAACGTCCATAGGCAAGGTAACGATGTATTCCCCCTTCAAGGAGAACATCACTACAATCGTAAACAGTAGCGCGTAGAGCGCAATTGGACCAGATTTAGGAACGAATTTACCATCATACCAATCGGCTCCTTTTAAAGGACGCAGAAAATAGCGGGTTAAAAAGCCAGCTGCAAAAGGAATCCCCAGATAAATGGCGACACTTTTGGCAACTTCACCCATGGAAACCTTTACGGCCATACCACTCATACCCAACCATTCCGGCAGAACGGTAACAAAAATGTAAGCGTAGATAGAGAAAAATATCACCTGAAAGATGGAATTGAAAGCAACCAAGGCCGCCGCATATTCATTGTCTCCGTCTGCCAGTGTATTCCATACAATAACCATTGCGATACATCTGGCCAAACCAATGAGGATGATCCCCACCATATACTCAGGATACTGGGGCAGAAGCAGGATCGCCAAGACAAACATCAGAACCGGTCCTATCACCCAGTTTTGCAATAACGATAGGCCCAAAACTCTACGATTTTTGAATACCTTACCTAATTCTTCGTATTTGACCCGAGCCAGAGGAGGATACATCATTATAATTAGCCCTATGGCAATGGGAATAGATGTGGTGCCGATCGAGAGACTATTTAAAAAAACTGCAAATCCAGGAAAAACAAAACCCAAGCCTACACCAATAAACATGGCCAAGAAAATCCATAGGGTAAGGTAACGATCTAAGAAAGATAACTTCTGCGTGATAGATTTACTCATTATATTAACCTCCTATCAAAATAACATTAATAGTAAACCTAAATATTAATTCCTTTTAATTGGCTCCCTCCAATCTCAATTTATTATTATCAAGGCCTTTTCATACGTTTCTCACAGGATGCGCCACTGGCTTTATGTTGTGTCAAGCGTTCAATATCGTCTTCACAAATATTGATTTTCCCAAATTCATCATTAATAATCCCTATAATAAATGGGTACTTGATAATAATCTCGTCGTTTACCCTGTAATAAACCCATTGAGATTTTTTGGCAGAAATAATTAGCCCTGCCACCTTCAGCTTATTTAAGTGCCGAGAAGCATTGGATTGTTGAATATCAAGAACATCCTCAATATCGCATACACATAATTCACCGTTTTTTAACAGGTTCAGAATTCTCATTCTTGTTTCATCTGCCAAGGCTTTGAACAATTGTATAATCTCCACGACGTTCACCTCCTCTTTCATGATTATATTCACTTATAATCATATAGTATGTAATCAGAAATATTTGTCAAGATGATTTCCCATGTTGTTTATGTTTAAGAAAACTCGGTTCTGATGGTACAAAAAAAGAAGCCGCCCGCGCAACCTCTGTATTATCATCCATTTAAATTTGATGGTATATATACTTCATATTTCCCATCACCTTTATTTATTATTTTAGGCCAAGGCATTATCATAGATATACTGTTTGTCTTTCTCATTTAAAAGCTTTTCCGTTAAATATGCTATTAATGCGATTCCGGGAATATCTATTAGAAAACGCAATGCCATAAATTCCCATCCCATTGCAGTCGCTTCAAATAGCAGCAGGGGGATTTTAGTTGTTGACCAGGCACCTACAAATATTAGCACATTGGAAAACTTGCTTCCTTTTTTCAAAAGAACCCCGGCCACCGGAAAGGCTGCGTATAGTGGTCCTGCCGCCGCAGATCCTAAAAAGAAAGCCAACGCAATCCCTTTAAAACCTGACTTCTCACCCATCAGCTTTATCATGGTTTCTCGCTCTATCCATACATCTAAAAGACCAAGAAGTATGAATATGGGGGGGAGCACCGCAAGCATCTCCAATGTACTGCTCCAGGTTATATCTAAGGACTTTTTCCCAACTGATGGATATATCGCTACAATGATCAGTTCAATAAGCACCAGTAGTATAGCAAATTTATATCGTTTAATTAGTTTTCTCATTTTAGTGCTACCCCCATGACGATTGCTACAATGTATGAAAATACAAATGCCAGGCCATTTCTTAAGATTGCAACCTTCTTGCCAAAGTATTTAATCTCCACGGGTATTGTAACAACTCCAACCATCATCAAGGTTGATATAAATACCGCTAATTGCATTAGACCTGCTCCACTTTTTAGCAGTGCAGCAGCCAGCGGAAAAGCAACAAATCCTGGTATTAATGTAATTGACCCAATTACTGAAGCTATAACTATGCCACTCCACCCTGACTGCCGTCCTACAAGTCCTGATATCATCTCAGGGTTTAATAATGCAAGCATTATTCCAATGATAATTAATATCGACAGGAATTGAGGAAGTATGTTTTCAAAGGATTTCCAAGCTTTTTCAAGGGCCATTTTCGTTTTTTGTTTATTTTTCAAAAATGAAAAGAATAGCAATCCCATGGCGATAATATATAGTATGATGGTAAACAAGCTTGTCCCCCCTTCTGTCATACGAGCTTGTACGCACCTTGAAGCAAGCTAATTTCTTCTGCATATCCGTTAATATCATTGGGCGTTTCGAGGAAGAAGGGTAAATGGCGAAGCTTCGGGTGATTGATGATATTTACAATAGTTTCTAAGCCAATAAACCCTTGGCCTATTTTTTCATGGCGGTCTTTGTGACTTCCAAAGGGGTTTTTGCTATCATTCAAGTGAATAGCATAAAGCCTGTCAAGCCCTATTGTTTTATCAAATTCAGAAAGCACACCGTCTAAATTATTCACGATGTCATAACCAGCATCGTAAACATGGCAGGTATCAAGGCAAACTCCCATTTTGGATTTCAACTCCACTTTGTCCAATATCCGCCTAAGTTCCTCAAAGGTACTACCTACTTCACTGCCTTTGCCTGCCATTGTCTCAAGCAGAACGATAGTCGTCTGCTCCGATTTGAGGGTTTTGTTGAGCAGATCTGCAATTAGATCTATACCAGCCTCCAAGCCTTGACCCACATGGCTGCCGGGGTGAAAGTTATAATAGTTATTCGGCGTGTATTCCATACGCATTAAATCGTCTGCCATAACCTCCCAGGCAAATGTTTTTGTTCGTTCATCGGCCGAACAAGCATTTAAAGTGTACGGCGCATGAGCTAAGATGGTAACGAATTGATTTTTTTTGACAAAATCAAGAAATGAAACAATATCATTTTTGTCAATGTCCTTCGCCCTCCCGCCTCTCGGATTACGGGTGAAAAATTGAAAAGTATTGCCCCCAATTTCGAGAGCCTCTTTGCCCATGTGGGTATAACCTTTAGACACTGACAAATGACATCCTATGTTAAGCATTGAAATATTCTCCTTTTAAGCATGGTTTTACAGCACAAATCTTCTTAAGATGCAGCAAAATAGATTACGGTAAATGTAGTTCCTGCGTTCAGCTTGCTATGCACGGATATTGGGGCATTGTGCATAACTCACAATGCTTTGCGCTCAATAGATAAAAATATTACAAAAACCGTCCCCTTGATATAGCTATCATCTCACGGGCATGCTCCATGGTCAGATCCGAGTATTGTTCCCCGTCGAGCATCCGGGCTATTTCTCTTACCTTCTCCTCCGCATCCAAGTTTTTGACTCGGGTAAAGGTTCTATCGCCCTCCACATATTTGTCGATGATAAAATTTTGTTCCGCATAACTGGCCACCTGGGGAGAATGAGTCACCAGTATTAGCTGGTGGGCACCGGACAGTTCCGCAAGTTTTCTAGCGACTGCATTTAAGGCTGAACCTCCAAGACCTACATCTATCTCATCAAAAACCAGGGTCGGAATATTATAGACATCGGCCAAAGCCTTTTTCAAGGCCAGGATAAAGCGGGATATTTCTCCCCCCGAAGCGATACGGGTAACCGGTCTCATTTCTTCACCGGGATTGGGAGAAAAGAGAAAATCTATCTCATCCATACCTTTTGAACCTGGGTTACTTTTCTCGTTTACAGCCACCTGGAACTTTATATGGGGCATATTTAAGCCTTGCAACTCATTATGTACTTTTTCTTCCAGAAGCAAGGCAGCCTGTTTACGCTTGTGACTTATTTCAGATGCTAACTGCATATACTGAGCATCCAAGCTCATTATTTCCTGTTCGATTTCAGCCTGCAACTCATCGCTCTGATCAAGAGTTTCTCGATCTACGCGGGCAGTTTCCAGATAAGCCAGGATGTCTTTTATATTTTCTCCATACTTCTTTTTCAACTTGCTTATTCTATAGAGCCGATCCTCAATTTCCTCCAATTGCCCCGGTTCAAATTCCAGCTTGTCCTTAAATGATGAGATGCGACCGGATAAATCCTGCAGAGAAAAATATATGTTCTCCAATGGCTCAACCATATCCGTAAAAAAGCTGTCACTCTTGAGATCCTGGGTCACATCCAAGGCAGAAGAAACCTGATCATAAGCGCTAGTTACATTTTCCGAGCTATACAGCAACTCAAAAATTCTGGTACTACCTTCCAGCAGCTTCCCCGCATTCTTAATTCTGTCCCGGAGTTCCTTGAGTTCCTCTTCTTCGCCTTCGCGTAGCTCGCTATCCTCTATCTCCTTAATCTGGTAAGTTAAAAAGTCCAGCCGTTGCACCCGATTCTGTTGGTTTAGTCTCAATTCCTCCAACTGCCTCCTCCTGGTGCTTAAAAGAGAATAAAGGCGAGCTATATTATCCAGTAAATCCTCTATATCCTCGGCAAAACCATCTACATATCCCAGATAATTTACTGGTCTCAATATATTCTGTCGATCATTTTGCAGGTGCATATCTATTAGATATGTACTCAACGTTTTTAAGGTAGATACTGTAACATTACGTCCATTGATTCGCGCTGCTGTTTTACCATTAGGATGTATTTCTCGGCTCAAAACTATAGTCTCTATATCTTCATCATCGTCCACCATTCCCTGTTCCAGCAAGAAACTGCGAGCCTCAGTATTATTGCTCACTTCAAAAACCGCCTCAGCCACTGCCTTGCGGTCCTGGTCTCTAATATAATCATGTTTAATTCTTTCTCCCAAAAGCAAACCCAGCGCATCAATAATAATGGATTTGCCAGCCCCGGTTTCGCCACTCAGCACATTCAGTCCTGTCGAAAATTCCATGCGCAGTTCGTCAATCAAAACAAAATTGCTGATATAAATCTCCTGTAACATATCTTCATCTTATCGAAGCAGCAAATTTTCGGTCGTTAACTTCGATAAATGCCTCCATGTACCATATTATACTTTTAAGGTATAAATAAACAAGAAGCAGGCTCAAGACGAACCTGCTTAAAGATCATATATTTCTCGACTACAAGGAGCCATAAATATTCGCCATTCATTTTTATCAATCGCAATACGACGTTTACAACAATTTATTCGACCACAAGTTTTCGGAAATACTCCATAACTTGTGCCAACGATTTTTTGGTTTTGACAACCAGGAATATGGTATCGTCTCCGGCAACCGTCCCCAGTATGTGAGGATTAGAAAGGGAGTCTATTAATGATGCAATGGATTGCGCTGCCCCTGGAAGTGTTTTTATCACAATGATATTTTCACTGTAGTCATAACTTACTACCGAATCTTGAAAAACACGCTTTATCCGCAAATTGGAGCTTTTAGGGTTTTGGGTGTCAGGCCACGCATAGGAATACCCAGTTCCATCAGGAATCTTAATCAGGGAAAGCTCTTTAATATCACGCGACACAGTAGCCTGGGTAACATCATAGCCCCTGTCTTTCAAAATCTCGCATAGCTCTTCCTGGGTGCTAATGCGCTCAGCAGATAATATCTCCCGTATGGCAAAATGTCTTCTTGATTTCATCGCTACCTCCCAGGATGGTGCCAGGCACCCCACTTATCAACTTATTATTACTAATTTCCATCATTGCGCTGTATGCGTTT
>JAQUUV010000055.1:8976-10150 GCA_028693695.1 Syntrophomonas sp. | reverse complement strand
ATGCGGTGAAAATTTTAGTTTTGAACAAATGATTGCCCACAAAGAAGTATACCAGGATAAATTTTTTATATTGACCAACGCCGAATATAGCGGCGTACCAGCCGATATGTTAGGGCTAACTATAGACAAGTGGCGTCAATTATCAATGCTTATTCGCAAGGAACACGAAGCCACCCATTATTATACCCTGCGCCACTTAGGCTCAGCCCGCAACCATCTGCTGGATGAGTTTATCGCAGATTATATGGGTATTGTTGCTGCGGCCGGCCAATTCCGCGCCGACTGGTTCCTCTGCTTTATGGGACTGGAAAACTATCCCGAGTTTAGGCCAGGAGGAAGATTAACCAATTACCTCAAAAATATTGAGTTGTCTGCAGAAGCCTTTGATGAATTAAAAACCTGTATTAAAAATGCTGCGGAAAATGTCGAGAAAATGGGCGCCAAGCATAAAAGCATCTCCTCAGGAAGAGGAAAATACCACATGCTTATGCAATTATCAAAAACAACCCTGGCGAAGTTGGCAGCTGCAGACGCAGATTTTATGTTATTTGATTAGGAATGATGAAATGATAAAACCCGATTTTAGAACGAGATAGTTTTTTGCAAAGACAAGGCGAAGGAAGGCGCAATAATGGTGTTATTGCAACTGACGACAACGAAGTATTTGCAAAAACTAGCCGGTATAAAAATGGGAATTTATTGTTTTATCATTCCTTGGTATATTAACAAATCATTTAGGAGGTGCTCATGGACGCATTGTCCCAAGATGTTATTGAACGGGGGAATATAACCTTTTTCTCTAACATGAACCAGTATCCCTACATTATCAAGGTACTGAATCAAAGCGATCTAGCGCAAGTAATTGCGCTGCAAAGCAAGTTGAGCCACGCAATGGAACAGAAGGAGCTATATGTCCCTATACCGGAAGAAGAATTGCGGTATATGTTAGATGGCCATGGGGAATCTCTCGGTCTATTCATAGAGGACCACTTGTTTGCAGCCTGTTCACTGCTATTTGATGTTGATTTCGAGATAAACATGGCTCGGGAAATTGATTTTAGCGATGAGGATTTGTCCAAGGTGGCCCAATTGGAATTATCGCTGGTTGATATGGAACTGCGCGGGCACAAATTGCAGCACAAGCTGGCTGACATCCTGACCCGACGCGCCGAGG
>JAQUUV010000055.1:0-8876 GCA_028693695.1 Syntrophomonas sp. | reverse complement strand
CAGAGCAGATGGCAGCAGGTGGCGAATTGCTTACTGTGAAAGCGAGTCTTTTATTGCTTACAACCAGACACTGGTGGCTATTGTAAAGGGCCTGCAGGAAATTGGGTGGATAAGTGTTTTGCCGGATTTTGACAGTGTAGCAGCGAGCAATAATAGCCGCATTATCTGGCAGTGGCTGGCGGCAAACGAAATCAGTCCCTACATTGAGTTTGTAGATGATGCTTTTTATAATCTTAAGGAACCTAACGTTGATAAAGAAGAGATAGTTAAACGATTAAACCAGCCTCAGGATATTGACATTATGCTGGTAATGGGAGGAAGTGCCGGCGCTTTCTTAAGTAATGCCGAACACACCGGAAATATTTTTGTTTTCGCGGCTTCTAATGCAGTTCGCTCAGGGATAATTACATCAGTCGAAGATTCCGGCAAGGATAATGTCTGGGCCCATATGGATGAACAGCGCTTCGAACGCCAGATCCGGGCCTCTTATGACATAATAAAATTTAAAAAACTGGGCATGGTTTATGAAGATTCTGATAATGCCCGGGTTTATTCAGCTGTAAATGAAGTGGAAAACCTGGCTAAGGAAAAAGGCTTTGAAATCGTGCGTTACCATGTTCAGGAACCCCGCAGTCCTAAAGAATTCCCCCGGTATTACCAGGAAGTCCAGGCGGCTTACAATAAACTGGCCGAACAGGTTGACGCGGTTTATGTAACCATTGCCTCTTTGGAAAGCGAGAAATTGCCCGAACTGTTTAAACCCTTCTACGAGAAGAAAATACCCACCTTATCCCAACTGGGAAATATTGAGGTGAAAAACGGCGCCTTCCTCAGTATTTCTGTAATGGATGAAGTTAATATAGGCCGCTTTGGAGCTGACAATATCAGCAAATGCTTGCTGGGAGCCAAACCTCGCGACCTGGAACAATCTTTTCAAAGTGCTCCGAAAATAGCCCTTAATAGCGAAGTGGCTAAAAAAATAGGATTTAAGCTTCCCTTTGAATTAGTAATCGTGCTGGATGAAGTTTATTAACCACAACCATTAGCCTATAATTTCCATTTTATGTATCAGCTGATTTAATACCTTGCCCCCTCACCATTCCCCTCTTGTCCCCCTTTTAAGGTAGGCAGTGAAAGCCTGACTCTAGAAGCTAAAAGGCCTGAATGGCTTCCTCCTGGGAAGCAGAGATGGTGAAGATGCTAGTAAAACCAGCAATGTCAAATACTTCCTTCACATTTGCGCTTAACGCAGAGAGAACCACCTTTCCTCCAACTTTTTTCGTTTTTTTCGCAGCCATCAATAAGACCCTGAGTCCGGCGCTGCTAATATAATCCATGCTAGCAAAATCTATCACGAAATTTTTCTCTCCGGCTTCTGTCGTGTCTAAAAACTTTTTTTCCAGTAAGCCTGAGGTGCTTGAATCCAATCTTCCTTCAATAATTAGCACCGTTACTTTATCTCTTTTAGCCTCTTTAATATTCACAGAAATTCCTCCTTTTTATAATCGCTTAATTTGTTTCTTCATCACCAGTATATTCTGGTTCTCCACCCGCCTGTACTCTATTTCGTCCATCATTTTTCGCACCAGGTGTATACCCAATCCTCCAATCGGTCGCTCTTCGATATCCTGACTGGTATCCGGATCAGCATTTTCAAGGGGATTAAATGCCAGGCCATCGTCCTGAGTTTCAATCACCAGTGTTTCCCCCTGCAACGCAACGCGGACAAGGATTTCATGTTCACCGCCCTCTGTATAACCATAGCTGATCGTATTGGTCAGCAATTCATCCAACGATAGGTTCACATGAAAAACCACCTGATCCGGGATTTTATGAGTTTCAGCAAACAACTCAATGGCCGCTGCCAATGTTGGAATCTCTTCAAGTTCATTTTTCAATCGATACTCTAGTTCCTTTTTGTAAAGATACTGAATAACCAATATCGTAATATCATCAGATTGATTGGCCCCGTTCACAAACTGCCGCGTGGTTTGAAGGATATGGTTGACCTCATCTCTAGCATTTCTACCCCCAATACCCCTTAGCGCATTTTCCAGTCGTTCTTCGCTGAAAAGCTCCCCGGCCGGATTCATGGCCTCCGTTATGCCATCCGTGAACATCACTAGACTATCTCCCTCTCTAACCTGAACGCTGGCACATACATAGGGGAAATCTTCCATAACCCCCAGGGCCATCCCCGGGATTTTCGGCAGGACTTCGAGTTCCCCATTTTTTCTGAGTAAATAAGGAATATTATGGCCTCCATTACTGAAAGTAATATCTCCGGTAGAAATCGTTAAGATACCGAGAAATTCGGTTACAAACATGCCCGAGTCATTATCTTCACAGAGCTCGTTATTCACCTGATACAGAATTTCATCCGGGCCCAGTTTGATGTCTGCTTTAGCCTTGATCAGAGTCTTGGTAACAGCCATAAACAAGGAAGCCGGAACCCCTTTCCCCGATACATCTCCCACCGTAAAACAAAGATGATTATCATCCATGAGGAAAAAATCATAGAGGTCACCCCCTACCTCCTTGGCGGGTTCCAGAATGGCAAATAGATCGAATTCTGGCCGTCCCGGAAAAGCAGGAAATATCTTCGGGACTATGCTCATTTGAATTTCACGGGCAACGGTCAATTCACTCTCAATCAATTCCTTCGTCTTCTGAGTTTCCCGTTCCCTCATCAGGTTATGGATAATAAAAGCGAATATTCCCATCCCCAGCGCATTGGTGAAAATCATGGGCAGACTGACATTTTGAATAATAGGTAGGATTTGACTAAAAGGCTTAACAATCACCAGGGCCAAACCCATGTGAAAGGTTTCCATAAGAGCCATAAACACTACCGCTCCAGTAATGCTAACGAACTCACCCTTCCGGTACTGATAGATAAGACCACCTACCAAACCTGCGACAACAGTGGAAATAGAACATGGTATATAAGTAATTCCCCCCATGGTATAGCGATGTATCCCTCCGATGAGACCCGCTCCGATACCAACCAATGGTCCACCGATAAGCCCTGCAATGGCCGGCCCCAGATCACGAATATTAGCAATCGCACCCATGATATTGATTCCGCTCAAGGTGCCATAGATAGAAAATAGCCCAAAAATCAGGATCAGACCAAGTCGTTGTTTCAGAGTTATCTCCTTCTTATTCATGATCGCTGAATAGGCCCTGGTTCTGGTCAAAACATAAGCCAGCACGATAACAACCGACATATTTTTAACTAGATTCACGAATAACTCTATAATGCCATCTATGTTCGTCACCTCCTATATCTACTAGAATAGGTGCAAGATAAGTTCGCCATAATCCAGTTTATTCCCTCAGGGCTGTACAAACCATAGTCGATAAATATGTGTAATGAAGGAAAATATTCCTATAACTAATTCGACTCTTTATTCAACATTCCTTCTATTAATCTCAAATCAGTATTATTTTTTCAGTTAACAAGGGTAACAAGGGGACGGTTCTGCTGTTACATTTTCGAAAATGTAACAGCAGAACCGTCCCCTTGTTACCACTTATTTACATTTAAGTGACTGTTTAGTTGCTGTCGCCGCCCTTTACCAGCGCTAGGAATTCATCAAACAGGTAGGCTGAATCCCTTGGACCTGGTGTAGCTTCAGGATGGAACTGTACGGACATTAAAGGCAGGCTTTTATGAACCAATCCTTCCACCGTATTATCATTTAGGTTGAGAAAACTTATGTCCACATCGTCTGAGGGGAGAGAATCCGCATCTACTGCATATCCATGGTTCTGTGAACTGATCAGGCACTTACCGGTTCGCAAATCCTTTACGGTATGGTTACCACCCCGGTGCCCGAAATTAAGCTTATAGGTGGTTCCCCCCAAAGCTAGAGCCAACAACTGATGGCCTAGGCAAATTCCAAACATGGGCACAACATTCAATAGCTTTTTTATCTCTCGCACTGCATAGTCGCAAGATTCCGGATTGCCAGGGCCATTGGATAGGACGAGGCCATCGGGGTTTTGAGATAGAATTTCTTCTGCCGTGCTTTCTGCTGGCATGGCAATTACCATGCAATCCTTCGCTACTAGTGATTTTATAATATTCCGCTTGGTTCCGAAATCCAGCAAAACTATTTTGGTAGTTCCAGAGCCATATACTTCGTTTTTTTTGCGGCTTACCTGTTTGACCAGATCCGTATCCAACAATCCCTTACCTTTGCGGGCCACTTCCATCAACTTTTCCTTATGGTCGAGACTGGAGGTAATAATGGCACCCATAGTACCATTCATTCTTAATATGCGAGTGATAGCTCTAGTATCAACTCCAGTTAGGCAGGTTATTTCGTACTTCTCTACAAAGTCATTGAAGCTCCACTGGCTTTCATAGTGACCAGTTAGTTCTGATATCTCTTTTACCACCAAACCGCGCAGAGCAGGTTTATCAGATTCAAATCCGTAGTCGCCACAGCCATAGTTGCCAATAGTCGGATAGGTAAGGGTCAGTATCTGTCCGGCATAAGAAGGATCGGTAATAATCTCCTGATAACCATTCATACTGGTATTAAATACGGCTTCACCCGCAATTGGTACATTCTTACCAAATATTTGTCCCTCGAATATAGCCCCGTTTTCTAAAACCAAGTAACCTTTAGGCATTTCCTATACTCCTCCTTACTTAACGCTGGCCAATTTCACTCGCATCCAGACGATTATATCCTTTATAGGTATCTTCCTACCCATTGTCCATAAAACAGTATACCTGTTTCACACTTATATACCAACATATTTTCTTACTTTGCATAATTTGTCAAGGGGACGGGGTTGTTGACAACTTCTTGGGTAACTCGGCGAAGTTGTCAACAACCCCGTCCCCTTGACAAATTTTATATTCTATTTAATAACACTTTTACCCATAAGGTATTTATCAACTTCCCTTGCGGCAAGCTTTCCTTCTTGGATAGCCCAGACAATTAGACTTTGACCTCTTCTCATGTCCCCTGCTGTGAATACCTTCTCTACATTAGTCTCGAAAACCTCATATTCAGCTTTCACATTGCTGCTTAAATTTCTCTCCAGTTTAAGTTCATCCGGAATAGTATCTTCCGGACCTAAAAATCCCATGGCAAGAAGCACAAGGTCAGCTTCCCATACTTTTTCGCTGCCTGGAACTTCCTGCGGCACAAATCTGCCGGAGGTATCCTTGTCCCAGGTGATTTCTACTGTATGAACCTCCTTGACCTCACCGTTCTCATTTCCCACCATCTTTTTAGTGGATATGAGGTAATTTCTCGGATCCGCCCCATACAGTCTTATGGCCTCTTCCTGTCCATAGTCCACTTTAAGCTTCTTCGGCCATTCAGGCCATGGATTATCCTCTTCTATTCTCTTCTCAGGCGGTTGGGGTAGTATTTCAAACTGGCAGACGCTTTCGCAGCCATGCCTGATAGATGTACCTACGCAGTCAGTTCCAGTATCGCCTCCGCCGATGATTATTACATTCTTGCCTTTGGCGCTAATGTAGTTACCATCCTTAAGATTTGAATCAAGCAGGCTTTTGGTATTGGCCTTCAAGAAGTCCATAGCAAAGTGAACACCCTTAAGCTCTTTTCCTTCAACATCAAGTCCCCGTCCCTTGCTTGCACCTGTACACAGTACAACCGCATCATAACTGTCAACTAATTCCTTAGCACTGATATCTTTGCCCACTTCCGTATTGAGAACGAATTTGATTCCTGATGCCTTCATAAGGTCAAGACGCCTTTCAATGAATCTCTTTTCGAGCTTCATGTTTGGAATCCCGTACATCATCAGTCCACCAGCTCTGTCGTCTCTCTCAAATACGGTTACATCATGCCCGACTGCATTCAGATAATAGGCAACTGACATCCCGGCAGGGCCTGAACCTATAACAGCGACTTTCTTTCCCGTCTCTTGGGCTTTTTTTGTCTTTACCCATCCTTCGGCAAATGCCCTCTCAATGATCTCATATTCAAGGCTGTTAATTGTAACAGATTCCATAATATAACCTTCTGTACAAGCACCTTCACAAGGTGCAGGACAAACTCGGGCAGTAAATTCAGGAAAAGGGTTGGCTCTTATCAATCTAAGGTAGGCTTCCTTCCACTGCCCCTGACAAACCAACTCATTCCATTCCGGAATAAGATTGTGCACCGGACATCCTGATGCTATGCCTTTTAACAGCACACCGCCATGACAGAAGGGAACCCCACAGTTCATGCATCTCGCGCCCTGAGTTTTTACAACCTCAGGATCTTGCGGTTGCCTAATTTCATTCCAATCTTTGATTCTTTCTTCAGGAGGCCTTTTCTTTGGATCAATTCTTTCATATTCTAAAAATCCACTAGCTTTTCTCATTGTAAGCCCCACCTTAATTCCTGTAATTCTTTAAGCATCTTAATAATTCCCTTCAAATGCAGCCATCAGGGCCTCTTCACCACTTAAACCTGCCTTATGGGCGTTATCAATACTTTCCAGCATACGTTTGTAATCTGTAGGTATTATCTTGGTGAATTTTAAAGAATAATTTTCCCAATTATCAATAACTTTCCTGCCTTGAGGACTACCAGTGTAATAGACATGTTTCATAATCATTTCCTTGACTTCGTAGATTTCCTCTTCGGAACTAATTTTTTCCAGGGTCACCATGGACTTATTGCAGTATATTGGGTCAAAATTCATAATATAGGCAATACCCCCTGACATTCCAGCAGCAAAGTTTCTTCCTGTATTACCCAGGATAACCACTTTTCCTCCGGTCATATATTCGCAGCCATGGTCGCCCACACCTTCTACAACCGCTCTTACACCGCTATTCCTTACGCAGAATCTCTCCCCGGCGATACCGTTGATGTAAGCTTCACCGGAAGTTGCCCCGTAGAAAGCAACATTGCCGATTAGGATATTTTTCTCAGGCTCAAAATCAGAATTTCTGGGAGGATAAACAATAATTTTACCGCCTGAAAGACCTTTGCCTATATAGTCGTTGGCATCTCCTTCAAGTTCAAGGGACATTCCCTTCGGAGTAAATGCTCCAAAGCTCTGTCCGGCGGAACCGACAAAAGTGAGTCTTATAGTATCCTCAGGAAGACCATTTTCACCATATCGCTTCGAAATTTCACTTCCAACTATTGTTCCTACAACCCGGTCTACATTATTTATCTTCAGTTTAGCCCTAATTGATTTCTTGTGCTCCAGTGCCGGCTTGCACATTCTGAGAAGCTTTCTCATATCCAGTGATTGTTCCAGCCCATGATTCTGCGACTGGGTTTTGAACCTGCTAACATCAGCACCAGCGTATGGCTGATACAGAATCTTGGATAGATCTAGATGTGCCGCCTTCCAGTGTCTTACATTATCTTTGGCTTTAAGTCGGTCAGTACGTCCAACCATTTCATTTACGGTTCTAAAACCCATTTTAGCCATTATTTCACGCATTTCCTGAGCGACAAATCTCATGAAGTTCTCAACATGTTCGGGCTTACCGGTGAAATTTTTTCTTAAGTTTTCATCCTGAGTAGCTATCCCCACTGGACATGTATTGAGATTACATACCCTCATCATGATACATCCCAACGCAATAAGCGGTGTAGTTGCAAACCCGAATTCCTCTGCTCCCAGCATGGCAGCAATTACAACATCTCTTCCCGAAAGCAATTTTCCGTCGGTTTCCAGAACTACCCTATCTCTTAACCGGTTCAGAACCAGGGTTTGATGAGTCTCGGCCAGTCCAAGCTCCCATGGAAGTCCGGTATTTCTGATGCTGGTTCGAGGAGAAGCTCCGGTTCCTCCATCGTATCCACTTATAAGTATTACGTCCGCTTTGCCTTTCGCTACCCCTGCAGCGATTGTACCTACGCCTACTTCAGAAACGAGCTTGACGTTTATCCTGGCATCCCGGTTGGCATTTTTCAGGTCGTGGATAAGCTCCGCCAGATCTTCTATTGAATAGATATCATGGTGCGGTGGTGGTGAAATAAGATCTACGCCCGGAGTTGAATGCCTTACCCTAGCAATTTCCGGGTAAACCTTGCCTCCCGGAAGCTGGCCGCCTTCACCGGGTTTTGCTCCCTGAGCCATTTTTATCTGTATTTCTTGGGCATTCACCAAGTAATTACTGGTAACGCCAAACCTTCCTGAGGCAACCTGCTTAATAGCACTGTTTTTAGTGTCTCCGTTGGCTAACACCTTGAACCTTTCGTAATCCTCTCCGCCTTCACCACTGTTGCTTTTTCCACCCAGTCTGTTCATGGCGATGGCCAGACATTCGTGAGCTTCCTTACTGATGGAGCCGTAGGACATAGCCCCAGTCTTAAACTTTCTGACTATTGAATCCACCGGTTCCACTTCTTCAATAGGAATGGTATCACCGGGATTGATATTGAAATCAAGCAAATTCCTTAATGTATATATCTCCTCATCGTTTATCTTTTTAGAATAATCTTTGTAAAGACTATAATTTCCTTCCCGGCAAGCCCTCTGCAGCAGGTATATGGATTCGGGGTTATAGAGATGGATTTCCCCATCATCCTTGCACTGGAAATATCCGCCTATTTCAAGGGTATCAGTATAAGGTAAATTTTCATCATAGGCGCTCTCATGCCTCATTTGATTTTCAAATGCTATTTCTTCAAGCCCTATACCTTCCAGTCGGGATGGGGTCATCGTGAAATACTTATCTATAAGATCCCGCTTAAGACCTAATGCCTCAAATATTTGAGCTCCGTGATAGCTGCGCATGGTCGAGATACCCATTTTAGTCAGTACTTTTAGAACACCTTTTACAGAAGCCTTAATGAAGTTCTTCTTACCTTCTTCATAATCAAGTCCATTGAGCAGCCCTTTTTGGGAGAGGTCCTTGATGGTTTCAT
>JAQUUV010000054.1 GCA_028693695.1 Syntrophomonas sp. | reverse complement strand
GAAGCCGGGGATGCGGCGGGCAACTGGACGACCAACGGTCCAAGCGTCTATGTGTCAGGTTCAGGAAATAATCCCTTGAACTATATGAGTTCTAACCTGACTACCATTAGCGGGAGTTACTCCAGCGACGGGGATGCAGTTGACGGGAGCAGCACTGTACCGCTCAGACCAACTATTAGGATTATCTTTGACCGCAACGTCACTACTGATGCAATCTGGCCCGCCAATCAGCAGTGTTTCAGTATGCAGGACAGCAGCGGAACGAGTGTGCCAATCACGGTTACCAAAATATCGAATGCGTTAAACTTTGAGGAAAGACAACACGTCTTTATTACTCCGCAGAGCGATCTTACTGCCGGAAAAACCTACAAAATCGTTATTAGCGGCAGTCTGAAAGCCAATAACGGCAACACTATCGGAAGCAACCAAATCATTACCTTCACCGTAACGGGTAGCAGCGTGGCCGCTATTACCACCAACGGTCCTACTATTACTACCGGGGATGCTATGGTGGACCCGGCACTCGGAGCGACCGTCAGCCAGGGCAAATATGCCACGATAGTAATACCGGCTAACGCTTTAAAAGGCAGCGGAAAGATTACAGTCAAAATCGATAAAGTTTCCTCGCCGCCGGCGCCGCCTGCTGATGCTAAAACAGCCAGTGATGTGTATGAGTTCAAGGTTGGAACCGAAAGTGCCTATAGCTTTGCCGCCAAGGTTGCTCTAACCATGGACTTTGATACCGCTGCTATTGGTGCCGACGAGGTAGCGAGCTTGTTCTACTATAACGAGGAGCAGGGCAAATGGGTCAACCTCGGCGGAGAAGTATCCGGGTCAAGCATTACCGTACAGGTGGATCACTTTACCAAGTTCGCGGTGTTTGCTGTGAAAAAGACCGCAGTAGTACCAGTAGTGCCAGTTATTGCTGTGCCTGCCGTCACCCTGAATGACATCGCGGGCCACTGGGCAGAAGCCAACATCAATAAATTAGTGGCAATGGGAGCAGTTAGCGGCTATACCGACGGTAGCTTCAAACCCAATGCTAACATAAGCAGGGCTGAGTTCGTTACCGTCCTGGTGAAAGCATTTAAACTGGAAGCCAAGAGTGGCAAGGTCTTTGATGATACCATGAATAGCTGGGCCAAGGATTATATTGCTACTGCAACGGCTTATGGCATCGCCAGCGGCTACAACGACCAGGTTTTTGGAGCCGATGACCCTATTACCCGTGAACAGATGGTGGTAATGGTAATAAAAGCCGCTCAATTCACCCCGGCATCGGCAGAAATAGCGTTTGCAGACAGCGATAGCATTTCTGCATGGGCCAGGGAGTCAATGGCTACTGCCATTAATAAGGGGATCATAAAGGGATTCCCGGATAATACCATTAGACCCGGTGATAATGCTTCCCGTGCTGAAGCGATAACGGTTATCGCCAACTCTCTTATGTAATCCTGTAGAGCGTGACAGAAAATGGTTTACTGTCACGCTCTATATTTAAGATTCAAGCATCACCCTTAACGGGTTGTTGGTCAAGTTATCATGGATGTGGGGATAAAAAGTAATAAACGTTTAAGGAGGCTATGGTTTTGAATAACCGAAAAAAATCCAGGCTGTGGTCGATTATAATTATCGCTATATTGAGTTGTGCGTTAATGGCTTTGCCATTGGCAGCGGCAGGTGCAGGCGATGGAAGCGGCGGGGGGAAAAATATTGCTCTAGGCCTGGATGCATCTTTCCCGGCTGATGGACAGAAGGACGTTTCTCTGACGGGAGACATTAAGCTTACGTTCAATAAGAATGTAATTTTTTTAGGAATAAGGGATGCCAATAAAACTTGTTTTTCGCTTATAGCTTCAGATGGTAATAAAGTGCCTATTGAAGTAATAATGGCTGATGACCAGACTACTGAAGGATTTGAAAAAAGAAGGGATATTTCTGTCCGGCCTGTGCAGAAACTCCAGCCCGGAACTGGCTATGTGGTAAAAGTATCGCCGCAATTGCAGGCGAAAAACGGCACCAGCCTGGGGCACGAGGTTACGGTTAATTTTGTCACCGCAGGTGTTGCTTCCAAACCAGTAGAACCTGCACCTACGCTTGCACCTACGCCTACGCCTGAGATCGGGAATAACCAGGCTGATGCTAATCAACCGGCTACACCACCGACCGAAAATACCAATAATCCAAGTAGTGAGTCAATTCAATCGGTAGTGGAAAAAACGCAAAAAGCAGAGGACAAAGTTTTACCATTAGAGGAAGAAGTTCAACCATTAGAGGAAAATAAAACCCAAGCCGAAGACACATTATCTGCAACTCAGCCGGAAGAGCCGAAGCAGAAATCAAGCCTGCCGATTGCTCTGGCAGCTGGCGCAGTTATAATCGTGGTTCTGGGATATATTTTATATAAACGCAAGAACCGCTAGGAGTGAATACGACGAAGAAAAAAGCATTATATGTATTCCTATGCTGGTGGGTAACGATCGTGAACTAGAATAACTCGGGGTCAGACCCCAAGTTATTTACAACATTATTGGCGACCGCAAGGGAGCATCATGAGTGCCCGGAGGGTGATTGATATAAGAGGGAGAAGGGAAGATACATAATGAAATTACAGCGGAGTGCTATAGTGCGTAGCTTTCTAGTCATAAGCCTGATCCTCAGCCTATTGTTATCGGGAGGCTGCAACAAGCAGCCAGCCAAGGAGACTCAGGCCGGTGCTGATACCATAATGATTACCGACTGCGTTGGACGGCAGGTGAAAATCCCTGCCCAAATAAACCGCATCGCTTGCCTATGCCCAGAATCGGGTTATGCGCTGGCCATGTTTGGCAAAGGGGATAAAATCGTGGCCGTGGTGGGTGGATTACAAAGAGACCTTATCCTTACCGATAAGTATCCCGCGATAAAAGAACTACCGGTACCCAAGAGCAGCGGAGCAATAAATATTGAGGAATTGGTTAAAACCAGGCCCGATGTGGTTTTTGTAAAAAGCGATACCTCTAACAGTGAAGCGGAAACAGAAAAATTAAACAAGAGCAAGATCCCCTTTCTGGTAGTAGAGTTTAATAACATGAAGGGGCAGCAGGATGCTATTGAGATGATTGGCAAGGTAGTAGGAGCAACTGATAAAGCAGGCCAATACAATGCTTTTTATCAGAAATGTATAGACCGCGTTCAGGAGCGGGTAGCTGGTATTCCTAAAGGGGAAAGGGTGAAGGTATATCATTCTCTTAATGAAGCTATTCGGACCGATATAAAAGGCAGCCTTTCGGGTGATTGGATGGAGGCTGCCGGGGCTTTTAACGTTTCAGCCAATGAAAATCTGAAGGCACTGGAAGGCAAGTATTTTGCCAGTCTGGAGCAAATTCTATTATGGAATCCGGATGTGATTCTGGTTAATGAAGGAGCCGTGGTGAATTATATCTTAACCAATAAACAATGGTCACCCGTGCAAGCGGTTAAAAATAATCGGGTATTACAACTGCCCAATGGTATATCGCGGTGGGGTCATCCCTCATCACCGGAGACACCCATGGCTGTTTTATGGACTGCTAAAACTTTATATCCGGATAAGTTTGCTGATCTGGACTTGGTGGCAGAAACCAAGTATTTCTATAAAGAATTCTTTGGCCTGCAATTATCAGATGAGGTAGTTAATAAAATACTATTCGGTGAAGGTATGAGAACCGCCCGGAAATAGCGCTCGCTATATCCTATGCGGCGTGGTTAAATGCTCCATTAATAACCTGTTATGGATAGTGAGGAAAATATGTGATGGTGCAGGAATTATTATTTATATGTCGAAATCAGAATTATAAAACTAAATAAGCTCCGAGCCTGAAAACCTAAAGTAAAACAAAGGTTTTCAAGCCGATAGGGTGTATCTGGAAACGGATATGCCTCCCATTGTGGAAAGGAGAAGCCAAATTCGATCTAATATTGGGGTGAGTCTGCTTTTCGTGGCTCGCCTTTTTTATTGGCTTGCCTGCAGGTAGCTATTAATGTTGTTGCTTGTTTACGAATTGCTTTTCGCAGTGGTTTTTTGTTTTTCTGATGCGGTACTAAAAAATCCGGGTGCTAACCGAACCTATACACTGCTTACTGGGTTAGTATTAATAGTAGGTATGGGTATATTTAAGAAATAGAAGACTTGGCAAAATCAGTGTCAAATTGGGAGTGAACAAAACGAATAAAAAAATATTATATGTCTCGCTGGTCCTCGGACCATTGGCTTTTATATTTATCACCCTTTTCATAGGAAGGTATCCGGTATCAATACCGGTGGTAGCGCAAATATTATGGTGTAAGTTCACCTTCAGTTCCTGTAATCTACCCGATATTTACCAGACCCTCGTCTGGGATATTCGTATGCCCAGGGCTATCTTGGGAGCCTTGGTAGGAGGATCCCTAGCGGTTAGCGGGGCAGCCTTTCAAGGGTTGTTTAGGAATCCTCTGGTAAGTTCGGGAATCCTGGGGGTCACATCAGGAGCTGGTTTTGGGGCAGCTTTGGCTATCATACTTTTTCACGCCACAGTTCCCATATATATTTCCGCATTCTTTTTTGGAGGACTAGCGGTACTGCTCAGTTTCTTAATTGGGAGGGTATATAATACCACTCCGGTCATCATGCTGGTACTAGGCGGAACCATTGTTTCATCAGTGTTCTCCGCCTTAATATCTTTTACTAAATATGTGGCTGACCCTACCAATGAATTACCAAGTATAGTTTTTTGGCTGATGGGCAGTCTAGCCTCGGCCCGTTACCAGGATATTGTAATCGCTGGTATTCCTATGCTGGTAGGAATTGTTGGTCTAGTAGCCGTGAGGTGGCGGATAAATGTTCTGTCAATGGGAGATAAGGAAGCCCATACGCTGGGCATTAATACTAAAGTCAATAAAGGGATCGTAATCGTATGTGCCACCCTGGCTACAGCCGGGGCGGTATGCGTGAGCGGTATTATTGGCTGGGTGGGCCTGGTTATTCCCCATATTGGCCGTATGCTGGTAGGCAACGACAACCGGGTATTAATCCCGACCAGCCTTGCCCTGGGAGCTTGTTTTCTAATTCTGGTTGATAATTTGGGCAGAATTATAACGGGGTCCGAAATACCGCTGGGCATATTAACCGCTCTGGTTGGTGGACCGTTCTTTGTGTATCTGCTAAAGAGTACCAAAGGGGGCGGGTGGTAAACTATGCCTTTACTTGACGTACAGAATATCAATTTTGGATATGACCAGCGGGATGTATTAAAGGATATTTCTTTTCAGGTTAACAAAGGAGAAATATTTTTCCTTTTAGGTCCTAACGGCTGTGGTAAAACCACTCTGCTGGACTGCGTACTGGGGCTGTTGAAACCCCGGAACGGTGATATACAAATTAATGGGACTAATATTAACGGGATTCGGCCGGAAATCATTGCCCGGCAGGTAGCGTATGTACCCCAGAGCCATGAGAAGACCTTTCCCTATACTGTAATGGATATTGTCCTGATGGGACGAGCTTCATATATTGGATTATTTGGCTCTCCTTCCGAAGAGGATATGGCTATTGTCGAGGAGTCCTTAGCCCTGGTAGGCATTCTACATCTTCGCGACCGGCGTTACACCCAATTAAGTGGAGGGGAAGGGCAACTAGTTATGATAGCTAGAGCACTGGCCCAGAAGACACCACTGATTGTAATGGATGAACCGACTGCCCATCTGGATTTCAAGCATGAGCTGGTGATTATGGAAACCATTGTAGATCTGGTCAGAGAAACAGGTCTGTCCATTTTAATGGCTACCCATTTCCCTAATCATGCTTTCTATTTTGAAAACAATGACATTGCTACCCGAGTAACGTTAATGAATGATAATAGATTTCTGAAAGCGGGAAGTCCAACCGATGTTCTATCGGAAGAAAACCTGAAATTAATATATAATATCAATGCCCGGGTCCTATCATACCCTATCGATGTTGACCATGAACTTAGGCAGGTTATACCTATTAGTACGAATAACTCGGGGTCAGACCGTGCGCCCAAGTTATTCGATTCGCGACAGTAGAACCGTCCCCGTGTCGCACGTGTCGCATTTCTATAAAGAATTCTTCGGCTTACAATTATCAGATGAGGTAGTTAATAAGATTCTATTCGGTGAAGGTATGCGAGCAGCTAAGCAATAACGTGACAGGGAGCGTGTTTGATGAAAATATATATTGGTATAGATGACACTGACAGCCTGGAATTTGGGGCAACCGGTCAATCAGCTAATGAGCTGCGAAGAATTATAAAAGATAAGGGCTGGGGGGAACCTGAACCTGTAACCCGGCACCAGTTATTGTTGCATCCAGATATACCATATACTTCCCATAACAGTTCTATGTGTTTTACTGTAGAAATGAAGGAGGATAATCTCAAAGAATTCATTGATTGCGCTGCTGAGTTTTTAAAAGAAACCAGTGCTCCAGGTTCAGACCCCGGACTATGTGTTGCAGTAAATGAGCGTATAAAGGATATTGACGAGCTGATGAGCTTTGGCTTTAAGGCCAAAGTGGAAATACTAAATAAGGAAGAAGCCTATAAGACCGCCGAAGATTGTGGCATTCATCTTTCGGAGCACGGCGGAACCGGACAAGGAGTTATCGGCGCGCTGGCCGGGATTGGTCTCCGTATGACCGGAAACGATGGGAGATTTCAGGGGAGAACCAAGCTGAAAGATACTGGGGAAAGCATGGGGATTGGGGATATCATAGCGACCACTGAAATAGAAGAAGTGCAATCGATAGACGGACATGTACTGACTGACGATGAAATACTTATAATAGGGGACAAAATAAAAACAGTTCTACTTGATGGTAAACGAAAGCTTCTGGTTTACCGTGAAAACGATGGGTGGCATACCTGTAATAATCAACACATAAAAAATTATTAAGTAAATCGGAGGTGCCGAATAATGAAAATATTTGTTGCTATTGATGACTCTCTCCAGTTAGACGGTGGTAAAGCAGGTGTAACCGCATCATTATTGACCCAAGCCATAGAAGATAACGGCTGGGGTAAATGTACAATTCCCAGCCGTCATAGGTTATACCCCCATCCTGATACCGGGTGTAAAAAGCACAATACTGCCCGCAGTTTTTCGGCAGACATTGAAGAACAATACCTGCAAGTATTTATTGACTATGCCTGTAAGCTGATAAAATCTAGTGGGACTCCAGATTCCAATGCCGGACTGGCTATTGCAGTCCCAGAGCTAATGGAAAATACCGATGAGCTGCTTGACTATGCGTATCGCGTAAAAGAGGGTATGGTGAGCAAGAATGATGCTCTTGCATTTGCTGATAAACCAGGCATTTATTTATTTGAATTGAGCGGCAGTGGAAAAGGGATAATCGGCGCACTTGCAGCAGCTGGGCTCCGCATCACTGGAAATGATGGACAGTTTAGAGGAAAACTACAACTTAGCAAAGTTGAAAGTTATGTAGCAACAGTAAGCGAAATAATATATAACACCTATGTGGAACAGGTAAAGAACATGGAAATGGAGAATATTGGACTTGATGAATATGTACGTATGGGTGAAAAAGTAAAGGTGGTACTGCTTGATAATAAATACACCTTGATGGTTTTCCCTACTGATATTCAACACCCGAAATGGCAGACCAGCACCACACATATGCTGCGAGTATTCTGAGGGAGGCTTATTGATGAAAATTCTTGTTTCAATAGATGATACGGATACTATGAAAATGGATGGTGTTGAGGTCAGGGGAACCGGTGAACTGTCTGGCATGATAAAGCAGGCCATTGAAGACCAGCGCTGGGGCAGATGTGAACCGATTACTCGTCACCAATTACTTATACACCCTGATATACCATATACCTCCCACAATAGTTCCATGTGTTTTGAAGCCGATATCGAACATGTTTTTTTGAAACCTCTGATTGACTTTGCATCTGATTTTTTAGCTCGCGAAAGCACACCCGATTCAGATCCGGGACTGTGTGTCGCTGTTACTGATCGTATAAGCAGACCGGGGCGGCTTATTGCTTTTGGTTATATGGCCAAAAATTATGTGTTAACCAAGCTGGCGGCCTATAATCTAGCTGAAACGTTGGGCATTCACCTTTCGGAACATGGAGGAACTGGTCAGGGGGTTATTGGTGCATTGGCCGGGGCTGGATTACGCCTCAGCGGAAATGATGGGCGTTTCAAAGGTAAATTGAAGATCAAAGCGGAAAATAACATGATTAAGGCAGGCGACATTTGTTCCCGGGTAAAGGTTGATATGGTAAAGTGCCTGGAGGAAGGCATTGTGTTGCAGGATGATGATATGGTTATCCTGGGAGATCATATTAAGCCGGTATGGTTGTATGGAAAATCGGTCTTGCTTGTGCAAGCAATTGATCAAGGAGTTGCAAGCCCGGCATGCTGGCAAACCTGTTCCAAAAGCCAACTAAAAGATTTCTAATAACTCGGGGTCAGACCCCAAGTTATTTAGGGAGATGAGAGTAAATGTGGAGTATTAGCGATAAAGGAGAACGTGAGTTTACGGGAGGCAAGGAGGATTGGGCTGCTGTTGCCCATATAGCTGAGAATTGCCCCGGGTTCAAACCCGATGATGAAGATGAAATGGTGGCCGACGAAGCTGTTTCCTGCTATAACTGCCGGTATCGACGATGGACAATCAAATCCTTTGTATGCTGTAAATAGAAGACTCGCAACAGAGGAGTTGATCGACTTGGAGTTTAACCGTACTGGTGACAGATTAATAATTGCAGGTTCGGGTAATGTTGCTTTTAACATTTATAAAATTGCTTTGATTTTGGGCTACCGCATAACCGTTATTGACCATAGAGCCGAAACGCTTACCCGGGAAAAATTTCCGGAAGCCAATGAACTGCTGCTGGGGGATATTGTTGAACTGCTAGGTGCTTATGATGTTACCGAAACCACCAGCATAGTCTTAGTAACCCACAACCATGAATTTGATGAGCCGGCCTTGCAGGCAGTTATTAAATCTCCGGCCAGGTACATAGGGGTTCTAGGTAATAAACGGAAGGTAACCGCTTACTTTAGCAAGCTGGAAATACTGAATATTTCAGAGGAGCTTATGAATCGGGTTCATATACCGATTGGCCTTGATTTAGGAGGAGAACTGGCTGCAGAAATAGCCCTGGCGGCAGTGGCGGAAATGCAGGCGGTTAAATACGGACGTCCCGGAGGCTTTGTTACCATAAAACATGTTAATAATGAGATTAAAAAACATGGTGAATTATTTTGAGCAGGACTTAAAAAAGGCTAATAATTTTCACGCCAACATATGCCACGAGTTCATTATCTATTGATGCTTTTTAAAGCGCTTAAAACAGTTTTAGGTAAGGGGATTCGCACTGGAAGGAAAATTATCAGTAATATGATTATTGAATAATACCAACGGTATTTGGATAGAAAGGATTGGAAGCATTATGACAGATGATTTAGGCATAGTTCTTAAACCCATTGGGGTAGTTAAATCCTCAATGAATAATCCTGATGACGTTCCCATCCCCGGGCAGCCGGCCCAGGTGGAGATTTTCCCGGAATACAGTGACGCATTGCATAGAATTGAGGAAAACTCTCATCTATGGCTCTTACTCTGGTTTCATAAATCAGACCGGAGTTGCCTGCGTACAGTACCCTTCAGGGTGAATCCAAATCTACCCGAGTATGGTGTTTTCGGACTTAGGTCGCCCAATCGGCCCAATCCAATTGCCTTGACTTTGGTGCATCTGGATTCAGTTAACGGTAATATCCTCCAGGTTCACGGGATGGATGCAATTGATGGGACTCCCGTGCTGGATATCAAATCATATTATGAGCAGGATATAATATTCTCGCCTAAAACCCCTTATATCCGGGCTTATAATCCTGTTATGCGCCGCAATATATTTTTAAAGCAAGCCCTTTCCCACCATCAGGAAGAATGTGCGGATCTATTTATGGCGGTACGTATGGCCCTGGCAGCCGATGAATATATGGGGCATCTTAACCGGCCGGACTTAAAACTTACTGTAACCGGTTCGGCTTGCCTGGCAGATAGTTTGCAGGGACTAAGTCGGGCGCGATTGGCCAATCCCCCGAGATTTACCTATGAGGACAATCGGACAATAAGCCGCAGTCTTTGGGAGAGGCCTGGTCGCAGCTTAACCATAACGGCTCGGCAAGCGTTGAATTCGGAGACCTTCAAAGAACTTTCTGATG
>JAQUUV010000053.1 GCA_028693695.1 Syntrophomonas sp. | reverse complement strand
GCTTTTAAACAACCGCTTGAACTATGGATTGCGAGCCGGAATGATTATTTCTTTTCCCTGTGCTGCCGGATTGTATGTCCTGGCTTTTCAAATATGTGATCTGCTTTATGCCACTCCTGAGGCCGGAATACCGCTAGAAGTTTTGGCTTTTTCTACCATTGCTTTGGCGGCATTTCAGCTAACCAGCGCAGGACTGCAGGGTATAGGCAGGCCAGAAATCGCCATGCGCAATCTAGTGGTGACCGGAATATTGAAAACTATTTTCAATTACAGTCTCACCAGCATTCCTATGTTAAACATAAAGGGCGCTGCCATCGGAACCTTGCTAGCCTTTACTATCGGCTCCGCATTGAACCTTTATTACCTGCAAAGGATGACCGGAATGCATTACGAAATTGGCCGACTGCTTAAATTGCTCCTGATAACTATCTCAATGGGAATATCGGTAAAGCTATCTTACAGTTTCCTGGTGGCTTCCGGACTAGTTTCTAACTGGTCTACTGTGGTAGCAATCACCATAGGGATAGGTGTTTACGGGGTATTGTTGTTAGTACTGAAGGAATTTGATATGGATATGGTGCGGAAGATAGTTAAATAAGTGCAAGCGGGGATGACACAAGGGGACGCGGGAGCAAGGGGACGGTTCTCTTGCTTCCTTCCTGGGATACTAAGAAAAGGAAGCAAGAGAACCGTCCCCTTGCTCCCGCGTCCCCCTGGCGTACCCCACCCCGCTTGCAGGAAAGGAGCATTGGAATGAGTAGAAAAGCTGAAGCATTGGATGAGTTAATGGGAATAATGAATGTACTATTAGCTCCGGGAGGTTGCCCCTGGGATCGGGAGCAGACCCATGAGTCACTGGTTAGGTATCTCATTGAAGAGGCCTATGAGGTTATAGAGGCCATAAATGAGGGCGATATGCATAAACTGTGTGAAGAACTGGGAGACTTACTACTACAGGTAGTTTTTCATGCAGCCTTGGCAGAACAGGAAGGGCATTTTGATTTTGCTGATCTTTCCCGTACAGTTAGCAAGAAGATGGTGGACAGGCACCCGCATGTTTTTGGGTCTATGCATTTGCAAACCAGCGAGGATGTCTTGGATAATTGGGAAGATTTCAAAAAAAAGGAGGGTAAAACCAGTCTCCTGGAGGGTATACCGAAGGGTTTGCCAGCCCTGATGCGAGCGGAGAAAATCCAGGAAAAAGTCAGCCGGGTAGGGTTTGATTGGCCTAGTGTTCAGGGCGCCTTGGACAAGTTCAAAGAAGAGCTTGATGAGTTGGCTGAGGCCCAAAATGATAAGGAAATAATCGAGGAGATGGGAGACGTACTGTTTGCGCTGGTAAACGTAGCCAGGTTTAAAAAGGTTGAGCCTGAGCAGGCTCTTCAGCAGGCTAACGACAAGGTTACTCGCCGTTTCAACTACATAGAGCAAAAGGTAAAGGACTCTGGCCGAACATTTTCCGACTTAAGCCTGGCAGAAATGGATCAAATATGGGATGAGGCCAAAGCCAGAGGACTATAATACGTAAGTTTTTTTTATCCAAAAAAAGGATTAATTAAAAATAGGGCGAATATCCATTATATACTGCGAGGATAAGAGAAGGAGGGATATCTTGAACAAGACTGAATTGGTAAGTGAAGTGGCTGGAGCAGCCGGGATGACCAAAAAGGATGCCGAGAAGGTGATTAATGCTTTTTTTACTACGGTAGAAGGTGCTCTAAAATCCGGAGACAAGATACAGCTCATCGGCTTTGGAACCTTTGAAGTGAGGGATCGTCAGGCCCGCAAGGGTAGGAATCCCCAAACTGGTGTGGAGATCGACATTCCTGCTGCCAGGGTTCCGGCTTTCAAGCCTGGAAAAGCATTAAAAGACGCATTAGACTAAGATGCGACTAGACAAGTACCTGAAGGTATCCAGAATTATTAAGCGGCGTACCGTTGCCAAGGACTTTGCTGAGAGTGAAAGAGTTATGGTGAATGGCAGGGTTGCCAAACCAAGCTCGGAGGTTAAGAGCGGAGACATCATTAGCCTGCGGGTAGGAGCCAAGGAGACATCCTATGAAATTCTGGACATTGTGGACAATGTAAAAGCCAACGAAGCAAAAAACTTATATCGAGTTATTGAGTAAATTATTAGTTTATTTTTTGAAAGTCCCTGAAAACCGCCCTAGGTAAAATTGCCGTTACCTAGGGCGGTTTTTTGCTTGGCCGTCCCTTAGCATTTTACCTCTAGCGTCTCACTTCTTATGTTTAACGTCTCACTTAAAAAAACACTGTCATAAATATACTTCCCAATAGCATAGTCTATAAAGAAAAAATATAGCTAGGGGCTATCAAGGAATAAACAAGGCAGAATACTCCGAGGTTTTTTCGCGCTAGACAAGGCGTCACCCTCCGGGCACTACTGGTGCTCCCTAGCGGTGGCCAATAATGTTGCAAAGCGCAGTCATACAGGACGGTATTCCCAGCTTTGACAACGAAGTATAGTGCGAAAAAGACCGGAGTAAATGACTAGTTTATTTTTTGATAGTCCCTCAATGTAAGGAGGCGATTTTATGGCGGAACATTCCTTGAGCCTGGCCAACCGCCAGCGCATGGAATTAACTGGAGTAACCAACGTAATTACCTTTGATGAACAAGAAATAATTCTCTCTACCGCCCTGGGGTATCTAGCCGTTACCGGGGAAGAACTGCATATCAATGCGCTAAACCTGGATGATGGTAAGGTAGCAATCCAGGGAAATGTAAACAATATCGGCTACAAGCCGCAGGGAACAGATCTAAAAGCCAAAGGAAAAAACATGTTGGGACGTCTGTTTAAATAAGGAGGGTTGCATGGTGGGGCTATTTGCCCAGATAGAAGCATTCTTGCTGACCTTTCTCTTGGGAATGATAGCGGGACTGATATTTCATTATTATCAGTCAACCATTCATAATCTGCGTATCGGCAGATATATTCTTTACCTGATGGACTTTATCCTGTGGATAATAATGATAATTGTAATTGCTGCAGCCTTGTTTTTGATCAATCAGGGTGAAATTAGGGTATATGTTTTTATTGCTCTAGTTGCTGGTGGAGCTGTTTACTATAAATGCCTGGCTCAGTATATGCAAAGGCCTATACTTTCTCTAGGCCGAGCTACTGTATTTATGTTCCAGGCTATTTTTTCTGGTTTAGCGAAGCCTATAGTTTTCGCTGGCACGTGGCTCCGGGCTCAATGGCAAAAATGTAAGAGACCTCCCCCTATAGATGATGATACTTCAGATGATTAACTCAACTTTCGTAGTTGACCTATGACATGTTGCGTGTTGTGGGGACGGTCCTTTTGACACGCCAAATAGGAACCGGCGAGGCGTGTCAAAAGGACCGTCCCCACAACACGCATTAACGGTGAAACTTTAATGATTAAAAATAATTTTTGAAATTAGCAGGAATTTGTGATATGCTCCTCGAAAGTAACACATAGAAATTTTGTCCACAATCTGTGGATAATCTGTGGATAGAGTGTCAATAAAATGCGTATCGAAATTAGGGGAGCAGAAAAATTAAGTTTCAGGGAGAGACAAGTGGTGATACTTAAGGAGATGGGGAAAAGCACCGAAGAAATAACCCGCACCCTTAAAGTAACCGCCAGCACAGTCGCCACCCTGTATCATCGTGCCCGCAACAAGGGCTACGAAGTAGTAATCGTGCTTCCCGGTAATGTTATGGGTATATTGGGAGGGGAGGACGATAATGACGAAGACGAATCAGAATAAAAAACCGCTTCGAATGCTGCTGACAGGTTTACTGTGTTGCCTGTTGTTATTCACCATCGTTCCCCGGGCCAAGATAATATACGAATTGTCAATCCGGGAGAAGGAACTGCAACAAGAGAAGGTGCGGCTTACCCAGATAAATGAAGAGCGCCAGCTTACCCTGCAAAGCTTAGATTCCCCCCAAGCCATAGAACGCATTGCTCGGGAACAACTGGGCATGGTAAAAAAGGGTGAAAGAACAATAATAAAGGTAATTCACGAGAAGTAATTTGCGTTTGCTGGTTGACTACTGCCTGTGCATTTACTAAAATAAAGACAGCACAATTTTTGAGGGGGATCTTAACGTCTATGCCAATTGAACAAACTAATACTGTTATTGTACCCGGTGATTTATTAGATGGGAAGGTACAAGGAATCACCACTTTCGGAGCCTTTATTGAACTCCCGGGTGGATTGGTGGGGTTGGTACACATATCAGAAATAGCCGACACCTATGTCAAGGATGTCAAAGATTTTATCAAAGAGGGAGATAGCGTTAAAGTCAAGGTACTTAATGTTGCCGGGAAGAAAATTGGTTTGTCCATTAAGCAGACCCTTCCTCCAAAGATTATTCCCCCTAGGGTAAATCGACCTGAAAGCAGACCTGCTCCAAACCGGCGGGATACTAGAGGTTTTAGTCCGAAGAGAATTGAGACTCCGGTTAGTTTAGATGACAAGATCGCTCGTTTCCTGAAAGAAAGTGATGAGAGGATGCAGCCTCTCAAAAACAAGGTGGAGACTAGGAAGCGTAGCAAACCCAATCAATAATGTTTCTGTAGGCACTTCTTCGGAAGTGCTTTTCTATTTGAGGGTAGTACCTAAGGAACGGCAAAAAATATTCGCTTAAAACGATAAATTATTGTTTTGCAGTTCCTTAGTCAAGAAAGGAAGAACGGTATGCGATATGGAGCTGTGGATATAGGAACCAATTCCTGCCGTCTGCTCATAGCCCAGGCAGATGCTGAGAAAGGTTTGAGGCATCTGCATAAGGAACTGGATACAACCCGTATAGGTGAGGGAGTCAACCGCTCAGGCTTAATTAATACAGAGGCCATGGAGAGAAATCTTCTCACTCTAAGGCGGTTCCAGGAAAAGATGCAGGAATATGGGGTGGAAAAATACCGGGCCATTGCCACCAGTGCGGTTAGAGAAGCTCACAATGGAGATGAATTTGTGCGCCGGGCCTGGGAAGAGAGCATGGTGAAAGTAGATATAGTAAAAGGTGAAGAAGAGGCTGGTCTCAGTTATCTGGGTGTTAAACAGGGCTTAAAGCTAGAAAGATCTCCCCTGGTGGTAGATTTGGGTGGTGGCAGCACCGAGTTTATCTGCCCGGAAGAAAAGCTCCTGCTATCTCTCCCTCTGGGAGCGGTTCGAGCTACTGAGGCTGATATGTATGCGGCGCAAATAGGCGAACTGCTGGCCCCTTTAGGGAAGATTAAGGAGAGAATTATAAACCGCCCCCTAGTTCTAGTGGGGGGGACAGCTACCACACTAGTAGCGGTAAAGCTAGGCCTGGAAGAATATAATGCAGACCTGGTGCACGGCACAGTATTAAGCCGGACAGAAATCGGCGACCTATATAATCTGTTGGAAAGGATGCCACTTTCTCTACGTCGCAGGTTGCCCGGACTTCAGCCAGAACGCGCTGATATTATAAATAAGGGAGCCCTCATCATACTTGTGATCATAGAAGTTCTGGGGAAAAAAGAAATCGTCGTAAGCGAAAGCGACCTCCTCCAGGGCATAATCTGGTCGCTCATGGGCTAATTAGATATAGGTAGACACAAGGGGACGCTTTTACTGTGTCATTTCTGCGAAATGACACAGTAAAAGCGTCCCCTTGTGTCTACCTCGTCTATCGTTTACTTACTTCGGCAGCCTTTTGGCTTTGGCAGCGAATACGCCTATTTTATCCATCTGCTTAATAGCTTCTACATCTTTCTCGCCATTTACGTTTACGGTATAAACTTTTCCGTAACCTTCTCCGTAAAAATTATGCAAGTCTACCATTACCCCAATGATTTGTAAGGACTGCCTCTGTACTAGGGGGGCAATCTCGGCATGGTTGAGGAGTAGGTCGATCTGGACATCAACATTGAGTTCTGATAGCTGCACCTGAGTTGGGGATGCAGTCGCCAAGTCCACCTTTATTCCCGAGCAGGCCTGATCCAAGGAGCTTTTCACGGTGGTCAATTCATTTACCAGGGCTGAGGGCTCAGATGCAAAGTCAGACGTAGCAGCCTTTATGGCTCCACACTCAGTATGACCGGCTACGATCATAAGTGGGGTTTGCAGATGTAAAAGACCGTATAAAACCGAGCCTTCACTATTTTTTACTTGATTACCGATATTTTCCACACAAAAAACCCGATTGAAAGTATCTCCTAGCATGCTGGGGGGCACCCGAGAATCACAGCAGGTTAAGAGCGTGACGAAAGGGTGTTGCTGGTAATGTCCTTTCGCGAAATCATCCAGCGGGAAGCCATTCTCGAATTCCGCAAGGCTTTCGCCCAAACTACTGAGCAGGCTGACAAGGTCAAATTTGACCACTTCATGGGACATAATAAATACCTCCTAAAATAAATTATTATTATAATAAGTATTACGCAAAATTATAATACCTGAGCGCACGCAGGTATTTGACGATTAATGTAGAAATAGTCACTCGATAAGTAATAATATCGATGTCTTCCAAATCATAGTAATTAGTGTACTTTAATTATAATTCTAACATTGGGGTTAATCATGTACAATATAAATGTTTAGATCTGGAAATAGCAAGCACAGCGGTTGTTTCAATATATACGGGTATAGCTCAAGCATGATGCAAATGGCAGAGAGAAATTTGGTTTTGCTTGAGTACAGAACCATATTAGTGAGGGGCTTGACCGATGTAAGGGCCTTATTTTGCAGGAGAGGGGGTTGAGGTAAACCAATTTACTATTAAAATTATATTATTAAGAGGAGAGTGGAGAATAATATGAATTTTTTATCCCCTGCAGAAATTGCTGTATCCGCTGCTAATGCGGGCAAAGCGAAATGCTCATTACCGATTTGGAAGATGTTTATACTGGGAATCTTGGCAGGTGCTTACATTGGTTTTGGAGCTAACCTGGCAACCAAGATAGGATCTATGGAGGGTGCCGGAACTTCGGGTGGACAGTTCCTGTTTGGCGCCGTTTTCTCCGTAGGCCTGATGCTGGTAGTTATTGCCGGTTCTGAATTGTTTACCGGTAATGCCATGGCATGTTTTATTTCCGTCTGTAATGGCCAGGCCACCTGGGGTGGGCTGCTCACTAACTGGGTAGTTGTTTTCATCGCTAACTTTGTTGGTTCAGTTCTTTTGGTTTATATCATTTATTTAAGTGGTTTTTGGGGTGACGCTACCGCAATCAGTGCCATGGGAATAAAAGCTATGGCAATCGCCAAGGGTAAATTGACACTGACCTTTACCCAGGCCTTTATGCGAGGCATTTGTTGTAACTGGCTGGTTTGCTTGGCTGTATGGATGGCCTTCGCTGCCAAAGATATTGTAGGCAAAATATTTGCAATCTTTTTCCCCATCATGGCTTTCGTTTCCAGCGGCTTCGAACATAGTGTTGCCAACATGTTCTTCATCCCCATGGGTATCACTATCGCCAACGGTGCTCCTGGATTGGCAGCAACCGCCAACAAGATGACCCCTGATGCATTGGCAAATATATTCAACTATTCTCACTTCTTATCCGCTAATCTTCTGCCAGTTACTCTGGGCAACATAGTAGGCGGATCAATTTTCGTAGCCTTTATTTACTGGATGCTTTACCTGAAAAAATAGTTCGGCTAATCAGGAGCCTCAGTTATAAAAAAGGACTTCTTTTCATCGAGAGAAGTCCTTTTTTCATGCCTTTACGCACCAGTCAGAGAGATAAGTTGTTGAATAAACACTAAAACTGGTCTTATCATGGTCTAAAAATGAGATTATGTATAAATGAAAAAAACAGTCTCCCCCTGCGCATGACAATATTTGCCAATAACTCCTGCTATAATTATGGAATCTATTATTTGATGAGGGGGAGAAAGCTGTTGGAACGACTGGAGATATACCCTTTTCAAAGGGTGCTTGAACATAACCCCCATAAAGGGAGCAAAAGGAAAAAGGAACGCCGATTCAAAATGCCGCAAATCAAATGGGCGAGTCTTCAAAATTCCGTACTCAAGAATGCGCTGGCCCAATTGGTAAAACCTGAAAACTTCCTCCTGGCAGTAGGATCGCTAATCATGTCCCGAGCCTTTATTCTCGGAGAATTATTACCCTTTATATATGCCTTCTTAGCGGCTTTTGCATGGAAAAACCGGGGGCGGAGCACTGTGGTGGCGGCTTTTTCATTCTTAGGCTTTCTTACTGTTCTCGATGGAACAGCTCTGTGGTTTAATCTGCTAAGTATCCTAGTTCTGACTGTGGTTATGACTTATGTTAAGATACCTACCGAAAAGGCCTGGTGGGGATTACCGATTTTGACCATGGCGGTTATATTCCTTAGCAAGAGTGTTCTGCTCTTACTCACTCATATCAATTTCTACCAGGAAATGGTTATCGTATTTGAAGCCATGCTGGCTGGGGTCTTAACCTTTGTTTTTATGGTAAGCAGCGAGGTTTTAAGAAGCCGCAAGGCCTTAATCCAATTCAACTTTGAGGAAATGGCGGCTTTTGTCATCCTGGGTATCGGGTTGGTTATGGGTTTAAACGATGTTCATATTGCCGGGCTAGGGGTAAGCAGTATCTTATGCCGTCTGGGTATCCTGATAGCCGCCTTTCTCTGGGGCAGCGGCGGAGGTACGATGGTTGGAGTAATGTCTGGAATCATACCTTCCATATCATCCAGCATTTTTGCCCAGAGCCTGGGAATGTATGCTTTTTCTGGATTGTTGGCTGGAGTATTCAGGAACTTCGGGCGACTTGGCGTGATTATAGGATTTATGTTAGGAAACCTGGCCTTGTCTATGTTCATAGCGGAAAACCAGGTTGCCCTTATGGGAGTTTGGGAAACAGGTGTAGCCAGCCTGATCTTTTTCCTCTTGCCGGAGTCTCTGAAAGAAAAGATCCCCGTAGAGTCATTAGGAACTATGAAGCAGATTGAGGCCAACCAATTACGAAGCGTGGATAGCCGTATAAAGGCTAGCGTAGGGAATCGCATTCAGAACTTGGCTGAGGTATTTGATGAACTGAGTTCCACCTTCACTGCCCCTGCGAGCCATAGTGCGAAACCCCAATCGATAGCCTACTTGAATTATCTCTACGATGAACTTTCGCACGGGTTTTGCGAAGGCTGTAACCGATATAATGGCTGCTGGGATCGGGATTTCCATAGCACCTCCCAGTTTTTGCTGGACATTTTTACCCTGGCCGAAGGGGAGGGGCAGGTAAGCTATGATGATTGCTCTTCCGAGTTCAAACGCAAATGCGTATACGGGCGGGAAATGGTAAGTACTGTAAACTATCTGTTTGACAACCTGCGCATGAATGAATACTGGTCAGGAAAGATAGATGAGTCCCGCGAACTAGTAGCGAGGCAGTTGAAAGGGGTAAGCCAGGTGGTCAAGAATCTGGCCGAGGAAGTCGAAGTGGAAACTGTGGTAGATTTTGAGCTTCGAAGTGCACTCTTGCAGGCCTCTTCACGCCATGGGATTAACCTCAAAGATATTACCCCTATTCGTACTAGCGGTGAGCAACTATTGCTGGAGGTGGTAGCGGGATCTTGTGTAGATGGAACCGGCTGTGACCTCAGTATTGCCCCGGTTCTTTCCTCGCTTATGGGTGAGAAAATGGAAGTATGCTCTAAAAAATGCCCTCGCTTCAAAGGACAGGGCGCCTGTGAATTCACCCTTACCCGTGCCTTTGCTTATAATGTGCAAAGCGCTGTTGCTCAGGTGGCCCGTGAAGATGTATCCGGGGACAGCTATGCCATAAACACGTTAAAGGAAGGCAAGGAACTGCTGGTTTTAAGCGACGGAATGGGAGTAGGAGAGTCGGCCGCTAAGCAAAGCCAGACTGCCGTCAATCTTCTGGAGAACCTCCTTAACAGTGGTTTTAATAAGGAAGTGGCCCTGAAAACCATTAATTCAGTACTCTTGCTTCGTTCTACCAGCGAGACTTTTACCACCCTGGATATGATATTGATCGACCTCTATACTGCTGAAGTTGATTTTATTAAAACCGCCAGTGCTCCCTCCTTTGTCAAGCGTGGCAAACAGGTCGCCATGATCAGTTCCAGCTCTTTGCCCATAGGCATTTTAAATGAAGTAGAACTGGTGAGCGAAAAGAAAAACCTGCTTCCCCGGGATATGATCTTGATGGTAAGCGATGGGGTAATGGAAGCATCTCGGACTGTAAACGGGGAGGAATGGATAAGCGAACTTTTCGCCGATCTTGATGAGACCGACCCGCAGGTGGTGGCAGAAATAGTAATTAACCAAGCATTAAGCCTCGCCCAAGGCAAACCCCATGATGATATGACGGTAATCTGTATTAATATAGAACTGCGCTAGGGTTGACGCGGGACGGGGGAGGTTGACAAGGGTGAGTTGAGTTGACAAGGGGAGGTTGACGCGGGACGGGGCTGTTGTTTGACAAGGGGACGGGGTTGTTGTCAACCTTTTTACAGTTCCTTGAGGTTGACAACAACCCCGTCCCCTTGTCAAACAACAACCCCGTCCCGCGTCAACCTCCCCTTGTCAACTCAAC
>JAQUUV010000052.1:4781-10579 GCA_028693695.1 Syntrophomonas sp. | reverse complement strand
CATTAATATCGATTTTATTCCCGGAATCGAACTGAACACGGATTTTGGTGATGATGAACTACATATTCTTGGCTATTTTATTGATTATCACAATGAACAGCTTATTAATAGGTTAATGGAAATTCGTGCTCAGAGATACCAAAGAGCTGAGAAGATGATTGGAAAATTGCAGGCAATTGGATTGGGTATAAGCTTTGAACAGGTACAAAAACTGGCCCAGGGGGATCTCATCGGCAGGCCCCATATTGCCAGAGCTCTACAGCAAGCAGGGTATGTGTTGTCTGAGAAGGAGGCGTTCCAGAAATATATTGAGCGGGGCAAGCCAGGCTATGTACCCCGTTATAAATTCTCGCCTGCCGAGGCCATAGAGCTAGTCAAACAGGCTGGGGGAATAAGCATTTTGGCACATCCGGGATTGATTAAGGATCCGAATAAAATAGGCGAGATTATTAGTATGGGTGTAGAGGGTTTGGAAATATATTATCCTGAACACAGTAGCGATCAGATAATGGAATTTGCCAGCCTAGCCAAACAGCATCATTTATTAATAACCGGGGGATCAGATTTTCATGGTGGGGGAAGCAGTGAGAGCCGTAATCGACTAGGTTTTGCTGGAATTGACGAGGATATGATGGAGCAAATTCGAGAATATTATAGAAAGAAAAAGCAAATAAAATAGATAAAATTTAGTTTTTAGCAGGAATTTACCCTGCTCTTGTAGAACTTAGCAATTTACTATCAAATTAATGCTAGATTTTTACGAGGGGCAGGGGTAGAATGCGGAAAATTGGATTTGTATGTTTGTTAATGACTTTTATGTTGATGTTTTCTGGGACTAGTTCGGCTAGTCCATCCTCCTATGTTGTGCAATCCGGGGATTGTTTGTGGACCATATCGAATTCCACTGGAGTTAGAGTTGATACAATTAAACAGATAAATGGCCTTAAATCCGATAATCTTAGTATAGGTCAGATACTAAATCTGGGCGGATATTCAGCTCCGGCGGAGGTACAAGCACCATCCGGGGATTCTTCAGTATATATAGTAGTCTCTGGAGATAACCTCTATGACATTTCCTGCAAATTTGGAACCAGCGTACAGAATATCATGGCACTAAATGGTTTGACTAGCGATGCACTGAATGTTGGAGATGTCTTGAAAGTTAACGGAACAGTTTACAGTCCGCCTGTATCAAGATCAGGGTCAAATGTTAATGGCTCAAGAATTGTAGAAAAAGCTACCCAATACTTGGGAACTCCTTACAGATATGGCGGGTCTGGCCCGGGAGGCTTTGACTGTTCAGGTTTTGCGAAATATGTGCTCGGTCAATTTCAGGTAGATTTACCTCGAACTGCTGCATCTCAATACGGATGTGGCGTAGCTGTTGCCAAAGGTGACCTTCTTCCTGGTGATTTGGTGTTTTTTGCTTGCTCAGGAGGTTCGGGAATCGATCATGTAGGAATATATAGTGGTAACAGCAGTTTCATTCATTCCAGTTCTCCACATAGCGGAGGAGTTATCTATTCTTCTTTGATTAATGGCTATTATGCGAATACCTATGTAGGTGCAAAAAGAGTTATCAGATAGCAGGAAGTAGGAGGTTTATAAGTGGAAAAAAATATATTAGGTCTTCCTATTACTATTACAGAAACCAGCGAGTGGAAAGATCTAGAAATACGAGAATCTGTTATTGGCCCAGATAATCTACTGACCGAAATTATGGATAAAAGATTATTTAGTAATGTTGAAATAATGTGGATATTGAGGAGAATGGTTTATTTCTATGGAAAAAAGGACAGTCTGCTTAAAATAGCCCCGCCAGAGAGACTATTAATGAATATGAACGATATCTTAAGGGCTTTCTATATATTGTTTGATTTGCAGAGCCCGGAGATGGATGATAACATCCGCAGTTATATTTCTACTAGGTTGACTGATGCGACCTGGGGTATAAGTACTAGAACTCGCGAGTATTTGTATAAGATTAATTGAATCTTTGTGATTTGCAGTGGCTGAGTGTGAATAGATGTAACTTGATTATATGATGTTGGGCATTTACCGCCAAGGGGCGGTATTTTTTTGTAATAGTGATAAAAAGGAAAGATATATTTATGAGGTAAAGAGGAATCAACCAAAACCTGTCGAATGCTAGAGGAAAAGTAAAAATATAGATTTCTAATATATTTCTTGGAGAATGGTATTATTAGTTGTAGTACTGATAAATCGGAGGATATTGTATGGAAGAAAGCAGTCGGGACCAGAATATAAAGTCAATTATTAGAATGGAAGACAGGGTTGGACAATGCTGTAGATGTCTACCTTTGATTATGTGTACTAGCAAACCCTCACTGGGCAAGGGCGATCTAGAGCCACAGGCTTTTCTGATATTTGAATGTGAAAATTACTATACGCGCGATACTAATTGGCTTATTGAATTAAGAAATATGATCAAGCAGGAACTTAATGTTGAGAGAGTTTATCATACTTTTATGGTGCGATGTCACCCTAAGGCTTGCTCTAATCGCCAGAGTTACAGTTGTATTATTCCAGGCAAACTGCTAAATCGGGATAATATCTGTAAGCTGAGCAACGATATTTGTGATGGGATTCCAATGAAACCGTCTGGTGAAGCCATTATTAACTGCTTAACCTACTTATTGGAGGAAATGGATATTCTAAGCCCGACTTATGTTATTTTATTTGGTAAAAAGGTCAGGGACTATGTCCTTAAATCATGCGGAGTGTTTGAAATTCTAGAGACTGGTCAAGCCTATAAATACAAAGATATGGTATTTCTATCCACTGTGGAAGAGAAGTTATTTAATAAAGAAGAACTACAAAAACTGCATAGAATAATGTAGAGTCATAAGATCGTTTGTTCAGAAATTTACAATCACACAAAGGAAATAGTTAACAATCTTAAGAGGATGGGCTTTTGGCCTGTCCTCTGGTCTTTTGTAAGCCTTTTATGAATAATAATTTGTGAAAAAGGTTTAACGGAGGCGTATAAATGGCAGGAAATTTATGGTGGCATAAAAGTATTAATGATACTCTGGCAGCCGTAGATAGCGATATGAAACAAGGTCTTAGTTTAAAAGAAGTCGTCCATCGGCAGCTTCATTCCCGTAACATTCTGGAAGCAGAACCTTCAATAAAACCCTATCAAATTCTGCTGAATCAATTCACTGACACCATGGTTCTAGTGCTGCTGGGCGCAACCGTAGTGTCCGGTATAATTGGGGATATGGTAGATGCCATTACTATAATGACTATAGTAGTAATAAACGCCATTTTGGGTTTTATCCAGGAATACAAAGCCGAACGCTCTTTGGAGGAAATAAAAAAAATGGCCTCGCCTTTTGCCATGGTTCTCAGAGGGGGACAAAGGTTAAAGATTGCCGCATCAGAATTAGTTCCAGGGGATATAGTATTTTTGGATACTGGCGATAAGGTTCCTGCCGATGTTAGGTTGCTGCAATCCTTCGGACTTCAGGTAGATGAATCCGCACTTACCGGAGAATCTGTACCGGTAGAAAAGAATGCTGCCCATATATGCCAGCCGGATTGCTTGCTAGGTGAGCGAGATAACATGGTTTTTATGGGTACTGCCATTACTAGGGGGAGAGGTCAAGGGGTTGTGGTGGGTACAGGAATGCAAACCATTATGGGTGAGATTGCTGGGATGATGAAAGATACTGAGAAAAACATGACACCATTACAGCTTAAACTAGATCACCTGGGTAAAGTCCTGATTATTATATGTGTGCTGGTTTGTACAGTCGTTGCGGTGCTTGGTATTTTACGGGGTGAAGAAGTCATGACGATGTTTATGGCCGGAATTAGCTTGGCGGTTGCGGCCATACCCGAGGGACTTCCCGCTATCGTAACCGTGGTTTTGGCACTGGGTGTGCAGAGAATGTCCAAAAGAAATGCCATCATAAGAAAGCTGCCTGCAGTAGAAACCCTAGGCTGTACCACAGTAATATGCTCGGATAAAACTGGAACGCTAACCCGAAACCAAATGACAGTGAAAAAATTAGCCACCCGTAATATGTTGATAGAAATAGAAGGCGACGGTTATCAACCAGTCGGTAGGTTTATTTCTCAGCACAATGAGATCAATCCGCTTCAGGACAAAACGGTCAGTACCTTGTTGGATATTGCTGTAAACTGCAATAATTCCAACCTGAGCGAGGTCAACGGTCGCTATGAAATCCAAGGTGATCCAACTGAAGCAGCATTGCTGGCCATGGCTTACAAAGCCAAGAATACCCAGAAGAAAAGCTTATTAAAAGAAATTCCGTTTGATTCCGAACGAAAAAAAATGAGTGTGGTAGTTGATCAAGACGGACCTTTCCTGATGGTAAAAGGTGCGCTTGACGTAATCATAAACTCCTGCTCTTATATAATGAAGGATCAGAAGATAACGCGAATTAGTGCTGATGACCAACGCTATTTTCTGCAAATGCAGGAAAAATGGGCTTCAGATGCCATGCGTATACTGGGTTTTGCATGTAAAAAATTAAATAATGAGGAATGGGAGCATCAGGCGGAAAATGCTTTGGAATCTGAATTGATTTTGGTAGGGATGTGTGGCATGATTGATCCGCCTCGGCCTGGTTCAGCAAATTCAGTTAAAAAATGTCTTGGTGCGGGAATAATACCGATTATGATAACCGGTGATCATCCTCTCACTGCTGCTGCAATAGCCCGTGAAATAGGTATTAGTAAAAGTTCCTCAGTAGTAAACGGCAAAGAAATTGATGGTCTGAATGATGAAATGTTATATAAAAGAGCTATACAGGATCGGGTTTTTGCCAGGGTATCTCCTCAACACAAGAACCGTATCGTAACGGTCCTTAAAAACAGAAATCAGGTAGTTGCTATGACTGGTGATGGGGTTAACGATGCACCAGCCATAAAGGCGGCCGATATTGGTATAGCCATGGGTATAAGCGGTACCCAGGTAAGCAAAGAAGCTTCCTCTATGATTCTTACCGATGATGATTTTTCTACCATCGTGCAGGCAATCTATGAAGGCAGAGCTATATATGATAACATCAGGAAGTTTATAAGATATCTGCTGGGCTGCAATATTGGTGAAGTCCTGGTTATGTTGGTATCTTCTCTCATGGGCCTTCCCTTACCTATGCTTCCTATCCAACTGCTCTGGGTAAACCTGGTAACCGATGGGTTGCCTGCAATGGCATTAGGAGTAGAGCCACCTGAACCCGGTATTATGAACCGAAAGCCACGACCTAAAGATGAAAGTATATTTGCGCGCGGGTTGGGTTGGATAATATTTAGCAGGGGAACCTATATCGCAGCGATTACTATTGCAGCCTTTATAATCGGCTTTCTTTGGTCTAGGATGAATGGCGTTGAAGCATTACCCCTGGCTCGGACCATGGCTTTTACTACCCTAGTTTTCGCCCAGCTTTTTTATGTCTTTGAATGTCGCTCCGAGAGCTATTCGCCCTTTGAGCTCGGTTTCTTTAAAAACAAATTTTTAGTAACTGCAGTTCTATGCTCTGTAGTTATGCAACTATCAGCCATATATATACCATTCTTACAAGATATATTTAAAACGGTAGCGCTTTCTGGGTGGGAATGGCTGGTTATTATTCTGTTCTCTGGAATAAAACTTATTTGGCGATTTATGTTGTATACCTGCCAAGAGCTTTTTGAATACCGGTATAATTATGTTAAAATAGGAAGATGAAAAATATGTAAGAAACCTTTACATCAGGGAGGATAGAGATGGATTTTGTTAAAATGCACGGTCTAGGTAATGATTT
>JAQUUV010000052.1:1823-4681 GCA_028693695.1 Syntrophomonas sp. | reverse complement strand
CAGGTAATCAGCCGTGATGAGATGATTATGAGGGTCTGGGAAAGGGGAGCAGGGATAACGCTGGCTTGCGGAACTGGAACCTGTGCTACCCTAGTGGCAGGCGTCCTCAACGGTTATACGGATCGAACAGCAACCATCCACTTGCTCGGTGGGGATTTGTTTATTGAATGGAAAGAACAGGATAACCACGTATACATGACTGGCCCGGCTACCGAGGTGTTTTCGGGGCGGATAGAATTAGGACAGGCTTAAAGGCGTCCATGGTTTCGCCGTGTCTATATTATATTTAGGAGGTACATATATCGTGAAAGAAAGCGTAGCAATGCAAAACCTGCCCCCGTATTTATTTGCCAGGATTGAAAAGAAAATTAGCGAGGCGAAAGAGCAAGGGATTGATATTATCAACCTGGGGATTGGTGACCCTGATCTGCCCACTCCCCAGCATATTATTGACCGGATGGCTAAGAGTATTTATGACCCTGCCAACCATCAGTATCCTAGCTCGGTTGGTTTGCTGGAATACCGACAGGCTGTCGCAGAATGGTATAAAAAACGTTTTGACGTAGACTTGGATCCGAAGACAGAAGTAGTATCCTTGTTAGGTTCTAAGGAAGGTATTGCTCATATTTCCTTTGCCTACCTGGATAAAGGTGATATTAGCTTAGTTCCTGACCCAGGTTATCCGGTATATAATATTGGGACTTTACTAGCCGGAGGGAAATCCCATTTTATGCCTCTTAAGGAGGAAAACGATTACCTACCTGTCTTGGAAGACATCCCTGCCGAAATTGCCCGGGATGCTAAACTCATGTTTATCAATTATCCCAATAATCCGATTGGGGTGGTTGCCGATCTTCCTTTCTTTGAAAAAGTGGTTGAGTTTGCCCGCACTTACGATATATTGGTATGCCATGACGCACCCTATACGGAAATGGCTTTTGACGGTTTAAAGCCACTAAGTTTTCTCCAGGCTCGAGGTGCCAAAGAAGTGGGCATCGAATTTCACTCACTTTCGAAGGCCTATAACATGACTGGATGGAGGATAGGCTATGCGGTAGGTAATGCATACGCTATAGAGGTATTAGGAAGGTTTAAATCCAATGTTGATTCCGGGGTCTTTCAGGCTATCCAATATGCGGCTATCGAAGCTCTGCGTGGACCACAGGACTGCATTGATAGTGCGAATGCCATTTATGCCGAACGGAGGAGTATCGCGCTAGCTGGCCTGGAAAAAATGGGCTGGAAAGTTAAACCACCCCAAGCCAGTTTCTACTTCTGGGCGCCGGTACCTAAGGGTTATGATTCTGCTTCATTTGCCGAGTTGATTCTGGAAAAAGCCGGGGTCATTATTACTCCTGGAAACGGTTATGGGGAATATGGTGAAGGATACTTTAGAATTGCCTTGACCGTAGGTAAAGAAAGAATGCAGGAGGCATTTGATAGAATGTATGCTTCCATAGGAAGGGTTGATTTTTAATGTTGAAAAGCATGACCGGGTTCGGACGGAGCCAGGTTAATGAGAACGGTTATGAGATTAGCTGCGAGTTGAAGGGGGTTAACCATCGTTTTTTTGATGTACATATCCGAATTCCTCGCCGCTATGCTTTCTTGGAGGACAGAGTCAAGGATGAACTTAAGAAAAATCTAAGTCGGGGTAGGCTTGAAATCAGTATAAATATCGAGAAAACGAACGAATCGGCGAGAAATATCAAGGTTGACAAAGATCTGGCGATAGCTTATTATAATTCTTTGAAGGATTTAGCAGAAAATCTAAATATTTCACCTGATATTACAGTTGTTGACATATTTAGACTGCCAGATATTTTCAATCTGACCGATCAAGAGGAAGACCCTGAATTAATATGGTTAGTGCTAAGAAAGACCTTAGACGTGGCAATAAGCAGCCTTGTGGAAATGCGTTGCAAAGAGGGAGCTAACTTAGGGAAAGATATATTGGCGAGGAATGCTTATATACTGTCAGAGGTGGAAATACTGGAAAAGAGGTCGCCACAAGTAGCGCAGGAATACCAGGAAAAACTGCGCAACCGCATTAATGAAATGTTAAGCTCTAATGTGGTTGATGAGGGAAGGCTGCTTCAAGAAAGTGCTATATTTGCGGATAAAGCCAGTATTACCGAGGAGATTGTAAGACTAAAGAGCCATATCAAGCACCTGGATGAACTGTTAAAGGATGGAGATTCTGTCGGGCGCAAATGTGATTTTCTGGTGCAAGAAATGTTCAGGGAGATTAACACAGTTGCATCCAAAGCCAATGATATTCAAATGAGCCAGGTGGTTGTTGAGGTAAAAGCGGAGCTGGAAAAAATACGCGAACAGTTACAGAACATTGAATAAATTGGGAGGTGAATCCGGTTTAAGGGGCTATCAAGGAATAAACAAGGCAGAATACGCCGAGGATTTTTTGCGTTAGACAAGGCATCAAAGCGTGGTAATACTGGAGGTATTATCGCGTTTTGATAACGAAGTATAGCGCTAAAAAGACCGGAGTAAATGACTAGTTTATTTCTTGAAAGTCCCTCGGGGTAATATGGATATAAAGTTAGTGAACATAGGTTTTGGAAACATTGTAGCCGCCAATAGGATCATAGCAATTGTAAGCCCTGAATCAGCCCCTATTAAACGTATTATTCAGGAAGCCAGAGAAAAAGGGGTATTGATTGATGCTACCTATGGGCGCAGAACCAGAGCAGTTATTGTAGTTGACAGCGGTCAGGTTATTTTATCTGCGGTTCAGCCAGAAACGGTTGCTAATCGACTGACTTCCAAGGATACAGCCAGTGAAGACGTGTAATCGATGCAACCTTAATAGCGACCAGCGGGAGCATCAGTAGTACCCG
>JAQUUV010000052.1:0-1723 GCA_028693695.1 Syntrophomonas sp. | reverse complement strand
AGCGACCAGCGGGAGCATCAGTAGTACCCGAAGGGTGAAGGGTGAAGGGTGGAAGTGGACTGAACTATGGTCAGAAGGGGAATTTTATTCGTGATCTCAGGACCATCCGGGGTAGGCAAGGGAACTATTAAAGAAGCTTTGCTTCAGAAATTACAAGATATTAAACTATCTATTTCGGCCACCACTCGCTCTATGAGAGAAGGAGAAATGGAGGGTCGGGATTACTTTTATTTAAGTCATGAGGAATTTACCACCAAGCTAGAAAATGATGAGTTTCTTGAATACGCTCCGGTTTACTCAAACATGTATGGTACACCCAAGAAGTATGTGATGGATAACATTCAAAGAGGGTATGATGTATTGCTGGAAATCGATATTCAAGGAGCGTTAAAGGTGAAGGAAAAAATGCCCGAAGGGGTATTTATTTTCATCCAGCCACCTAGTATCGAAGCCCTCGTGCAAAGGATTAATGGACGAGGCAAGGATTCCCCGGAAAGTATCCAAACCAGATTGGCTGCTTGCCAGGAGGAAATGGCTATGGTCATTCATTATGACTATCTGGTCATTAACGATGAGCTGGATGAGGCAATGAATAAAGTGCAGTCTATTATTATTGCCGAGCGATGCCGGGTTAAGAATAATTATTAAGGGGTGACTTATTTGATTCCACCTTCAACCAAAGATTTAATTAATATTGGACAGAGTAAATATGCCGTGGTAGTAGCCGCAGCCCAGCGAGCGCGGTTATTATCTGAAAAAAGGAGAAACGATGAAAATTATCGTCTCTCCAGTATGGTAACTGAAGCTTTAGAAGATATTATTCACTCTCGGGTAATCATAATTAACAAAGAAGAAAGTTTACCCGCTAAGGAGGTTTAATATATGGTTAAGACGGTTGGCATTGGCATTACTGGGGGTATTGCTTCCTATAAAATAGCCGACCTGGTCAGTAAATTGAAAAAAGATGGCTTGGACGTCATTGTTATGATGACCGAGGGAGCCACTAAGTTTATTACTCCATTAACCCTTAAAACTCTATCGGGTAGGGAAGTGGTAACTGATCTGTGGTCTGAATCCCTGGAATGGAAAGTGCAGCACATTGGGGTAGCTGAACAATTGGATCTGCTGGTTATTGCCCCTGCAACGGCCAATTTTATCGCCAAAATGGCCCATGGACTGGCTGATGATTTATTATCAACGGTGGTAGTGGCCAATACAGCCCCGGTACTGGTAGTTCCGTCGATGAACACGAATATGTTTAACAATCCTATTGTTCAGGATAACATAAAGACACTTATGAGCTGCGGATACTATTTTATGGATCCAGATAGTGGCGTTCTAGCCTGTGGTGTAAGTGGCAAAGGCCGGTTACCTGAAATAGAAGATATATATCAACAAATTATTGCCCTTCTTTCCCCAAAAAATGATCTCTTAGGTAAACGTATTATGGTAAACGCGGGTTCAACCTGTGAAGATATTGACCCGGTTCGCTTTATAAGCAATCGGGGTACTGGTAAGATGGGCTTTGCCCTGGCCAGAGAAGCGGCTCAAAGGGGAGCAGATGTAATCCTGGTGAGTGGTCCTTCATCTCTTTCTGCACCTCCCAACGTGAAATATGTTTCAGTATGGAGTGCTCAGGAGATGTGCGATATTATGTTGAAATATCAGCCTGCCTGTGATGTTATCATAGGTGCGGCAGCAGTAGGGGACTTCCGAATTGCCA
>JAQUUV010000051.1 GCA_028693695.1 Syntrophomonas sp. | reverse complement strand
CCTTATCAAGGGTGCGATACCAGGGCCCAGGAAAGGCCTAGTGCTTATTAAGAGTTCAATCAAAGCGTAGTTAGTTCGACGCGAAGGAGGTAAAGAAGATGCCTAAAGTTGCAATGTATGATATGCAGGGCGCCCAGGTTGGTGAGATAGACTTAAGTGATAATGTTTTTGGCATACAGCCCAATGTGGCAGTTATGCACCAATTTGTAAAAATGCAACTCGCGAATAAGCGAGTAGGAAATGCCTCAACCAAGACCAGAGCAGAAGTTAGAGGCGGGGGCAAGAAACCTTGGAAGCAAAAGGGAACTGGTCGTGCTCGGGTAGGAAGTTCGCGTAATCCGGTATGGAGAGGCGGAGGAATTGCTTTTGGCCCTAAACCCAGAGATTATTCTTACAAACTTCCCCGTAAGGTAAGGCGCTTAGCCTTAAAATCAGCCTTATCCAGCAAGGCGCTGGACAGCAATATAATTGTGGTTGATTTCCTGACTTTTGATGAACCTAAAACCAAGCTGATGGTAGCAACCCTGGGCTTGTTGAATGCAGGTAAAAAGACTCTGCTCGTGACTGCCGACGGCGATGTCAATGTGTACAAGTCAGCCCGTAATATCCCGGGGGTTAAACCTCTTAAAGCCGATTATATAAATGTTTTTGATATTCTTAAATATGAGACACTGCTAATGACCAAGGATGCAGTTGCCAGGCTAGAGGAGGTATTTGCTTAAATGAGGGATTATAGAGACATTATTATCAAACCGGTAGTTACGGAAAAATCCATGAATCTGCTGGCGGATAACAAATACACCTTTATTGTAGACAAGAGATCCAATAAGACTGAAATAAAGAATGCTATTGAAGATATATTCAAAGTTCGAGTTGAAAAAGTCTACACTATAAATGTCAAAGGAAAGCCCAAAAGGATGGGAAAATTTGTAGGTAGAACATCCGATCGGAAAAAAGCTATCGTCAGTCTTAAGTCTGGCCAGAAGATTAAATTATTTGAAGGCATGTAATCCTATTATTTGGCGTGCTGTAAGGAGTGAGGAAGGAAATGGCCATAAAGAAATTCAGGCCTACAACACCTAGTAGAAGACACATGACCATATTAAGTTTTGATGAGATTACGAAAACTGAGCCCGAAAAGAGCCTAACCGTATCCCTGAAAAGCAGCGGAGGCAGAAATGCTAAGGGCCGGCTTACGGTAAGACACAAAGGCGGAGGACATAAGCGCCTGTACCGGGTAATTGACTTCAAACGCATAAAAGATGATATTCCAGCCACCGTTGCTGCGATAGAGTACGACCCCAACCGTTCCGCTAACATCGCTCTGTTGTATTATGCGGATGGTGCCAAGACTTATATTCTTGCACCCAACCACTTGAAGGTTGGCGATGAAGTGATATCTGGTTCCAAAGCCGATATTAAGACCGGGAATACCTTGGCACTAAAGGATATACCGGTAGGATCATTAATTCACAATATTGAACTTCGCCCCGGTAAAGGCGGACAAATGGTCCGTTCGGCCGGTACGGTGGCGCAGTTAATGGCTAAAGAGGGAGCTTACGCTCATGTCAGGTTACCCTCAGGTGAGGTAAGACTGGTGCATATAAACTGCCGGGCTACCCTGGGCCAGATAGGAAATCTGGATTTCGCCAAACAGAAGATAGGTAAAGCTGGAAGATCTCGCTGGATGGGAATTAGACCAACGGTTAGAGGTTCGGTCATGAATCCTGTAGATCATCCACATGGCGGCGGCGAAGGCCGGGCACCGGTAGGAAGGAAATATCCAGTTTCTCCTTGGGGCAAGATAGCCATTGGCGGTAAGACTCGCAAGAAAAAGCCATCCGATAAGATGATAGTAAGAAAACGTAACAAGAAGTAAAATCTAAAATTACGCGTAGCGCTAAGGAGGTCTTTCAATGGGCAGGTCGTTAAAAAAAGGACCTTATTGTGAAGAGAAGCTTATGAAAAAGGTTGAAGATATAAACGAAACCGGCCAGAAGAAGGTAATAAAAACCTGGTCCAGACGATCCACCATAATGCCCCAGATGTTAGGGCATACGTTAGCTGTTCACGATGGGCGCAGGCATATTCCGGTATATGTTACCGAGGATATGGTAGGTTTGAAACTAGGAGAATTTGCTCCTACCCGGACCTTCAGAAGTCATGCTGGTAAATCTGAGAAGACAAGTAGAGCAAAGTAGAAAGGAGGAGAGATATTATGGAAGCCAGAGCAGTTGCTCACTATATACGTGTATCTCCTTTAAAAGCTCGCCAGGTAGCCGATTTGGTTAGAGGTAAAGCAATCAAAGAGGCCATAGGGATATTAAAGTACACCAACAAAAAATCGGCGCCCCTGATCAATAAAGTATTGAAATCTGCCGTAGCCAATGCAGAACACAATTTTGATATGAATTCCGATGCCCTATATATCTCGCAGATTATGATTGACGTAGGCCCCACACTGAAGAGAATGCAACCCCGGGCATACGGCAGAGCAGATGTAAGGCGGCACAGGACCAGCCATATTACGGTGGTGCTCATGGAAAGGGAGGTTAAATAGTGGGTCAAAAGGTTCATCCGAAAGGATTTAGAATCGGCATTATTAGAGGTTGGGATTCCAACTGGTATGCTGATAGAGATTATACCGAACTTCTGCATGAAGATTACCGGGTAAGAAAGCTGGTCAAAGAACGCTTTTATACCGCCGGGATTTCCAAGGTAGAAATACAAAGAACTGGGAACCGGGTGCGGGTGACCATTCACACTGCCAAGCCTGGAATCGTCATCGGTCGAGGTGGGAGTGAAGTGGAAAAACTCAAGGTTGAGTTGAACACTATGACTGGTAAGAATATCAATATAAACATTCAGGAGATTAAGAAGCCTGAATTGGATGCCCAAATCGTAGCCGAAAATGTGGCTCAGCAGCTGGAAAAGCGTATATCATTCCGCCGGGCCATGAAACAGACCGTACAAAGAACCATGCGGGTTGGTGGCATAGGAATGAAAATAGCCATCTCGGGACGTCTGGGTGGAGCCGAAATAGCCAGAACCGAATGGTATTCTGAGGGCAAAGTACCTCTTCATACCCTAAGAGCTGATATTGACTATGGATTTGCAGAAGCCAATACTACCTACGGTAAGATTGGCATTAAAGTATGGATTAATCGGGGAGAAATAGCCCCAGAAGCTAGGCAAAGGCCTAAACAGAAAGCAGTGGAGGAGGCAGAGAAATAATGCTTACCCCAAAAAGAACGAAATACAGGAAACAGCACCGCCCGAGCTTAAAAGGCAATGCTCACAAGGGCAATACCGTGACCTATGGGGAATATGGATTACAAGCTTTAGATGCGGCTTGGATTACCAACCGGCAAATTGAGGCGGCTCGTATTGCTATCAACCGTCATGTTAAAAGAGGCGGACAATTATGGATTAAGATATTTCCGGACCGCCCAATAACTGCCAAGCCAGCCGAGACTCGTATGGGTAAGGGAAAAGGTTCCCCAGAGTCGTGGATCGCAGTGGTAAAACCAGGCAGAGTCATGTTTGAACTCTCAGGAGTCAGCGAAGAAGTTGCCCGGGAAGCCATGAGACTGGCTGCGCACAAGCTCCCTATCAAGTGTACCTTTGTAAAAAGAGAAGAAATGGGTGGTGAGGTTAGTGAAAGCTGATAAAATAAGGGAACTAACCGACGAGGAATTAATTAGAAAAGTTTCTAATTATAAAGAAGAATTATTTAACCTCAGGTTCCAAATTGCTACCGGTCAATTGGATAATCCCATGAGAATCCGGGATGTCCGTAAGAATATAGCCCGGTGTAAGACCATATTAAGGCAGCGTGAAATCTCCCGGGAAAGTAACGGATAAAGGAGGTCTAATGGTGACTGACAATCAAGTCAACCGTAAGAATATGATAGGCAAGGTTACTAGTGACAAAATGGATAAAACCATTGCAATTAGAGTGGAAACCGTAAAACAGCATCCTCTCTACAAAAAGACCATTAAGACCAGTAAGAAATACAAAGCACATGATGAAAACAACGAGGCGAAAACCGGTGATATTGTAAAAATCATGGAAACCCGCCCCTTAAGCAAAGAGAAGAGATGGACCCTCATTGAAATTGTGCAGAAAGCCAAGACTTTACAATAGTCGTGGTATTTTGAAGGGAGGTTTACACCGTGATTCAGCAGGAAACTGTTTTACAAGTAGGTGATAACACCGGGGCCAAAAAAGTTTTATGTATTAAGGTCCTAGGTGGTTCAACCAGAAGATATGCAACGGTCGGAGATGTAATTGTTGCTGCAGTAAAAGAAGCTTCTCCAGGTGGAGTAGTAAAAAAGGGCGACGTGGTGAAGGCAGTTGTAGTTCGGACTAGAAAAGAGATACGTAGGCCGGACGGTTCTCATATCGCTTTTTCAGAAAATGCAGCAGTAATAATAGATGACAATAACAATCCCAAGGGAACTCGTATATTTGGCCCTGTGGCAAGAGAACTGAGGGATAAGAACTTCATGAAAATCGTATCTCTAGCCCCCGAAGTTCTTTAGTCGGTGGAGGTGTGAAAGATGGATATTAAAAAAGGTGATACCGTTACAGTGATTACTGGCAAAGATTCGGGCAAAAAGGGTAAGGTGTTGAAGGTAATACCCGATGACAATCGCATAGTGATTGAAGGGATAAACAAGGCCAAGAAGCATCAGAAGCCTAGCAGGAGCCTTCCCCAGGGAGGGATTCTTCAGATAGAATGTCCCCTTAATGTGTCCAATGTGATGCTGCTGTGCAACAAATGCAACAAGCCCACCCGAGGAGCGAAAAAGATTCTGGATAATGACCAGAAGGTACGAGTATGCAAGCATTGTGGAGAGGTATTAGACTAAAACTCCGAGAAGGGAGGCCAACTGTTGAATGGCCAGGTTATTTGAACAATATAAACAAGATATAACTCCAAAAATGATGGAGAAATTTTCCTATAAAAACGTAATGCAGGTTCCTAAACTGGAGAAGGTTATTATCAATGTAGGTGTGGGCGAAGCTATACAGAATCCCAAAGCTCTGGATGGAGCTGTTAGTGATCTGACAATAATTGCCGGACAGAAACCGATAATTACCAAGGCAAAGAAGTCCATTGCCGGGTTCAAATTAAGGGAAGGAATGCCAATCGGTTGTAAGGTGACTCTCCGAGGTGAGAGGATGTACGATTTTTTGAGTCGGCTGATTAATATCGTTCTTCCCCGGGTACGCGATTTCAGAGGTGTGTCACCTCAGGCTTTTGATGGACGGGGTAATTATTCCCTGGGAATCAAAGAGCAGACCATATTCCCGGAAATTGAGTATGATAAAATTGACAAGATTAGAGGTCTGGAAGTAATCATCGTAACAAGTGCCAAGACTGATGAGGAAGCCAGAGAATTACTAAAGAGCATGGGAATGCCATTCAGATAGGAGGGGTGTTTAAGGTGGCCAAGAAATCTTTGATAGCAAAGCAAAAGCGCCCACAGAAGTTTGAGGTTCAGGAATATAACCGCTGTAAGATATGCGGCAGACCGAGAGCTTATATGCGTAAATTCGGTATGTGTAGGGTTTGTTTCAGGGAGATGGCTCACAAGGGAGAAATACCAGGGGTTACAAAATCGAGCTGGTAGGTTAGATAAAGGAGGTAAATAGACATGGTCGTTACTGATCCCGTAGCCGATTTCTTGACTAGGATTCGAAACGGTAATATGGTTATGCATAAAACCGTAGAAATACCCAGTTCCAAAATGAAGATATCATTGGCTGAAATCATGAAAGATGAGGGGTACATCAAAGACTTTGAGTATATAGCTGATGGCAAGCAGGGGATTATCAGGATATACCTAAAATATGGCCCGAATAAAGAAAAGGTAATTACCGGAATAAAAAGGATTAGCAAACCGGGTCTCAAGGTATATGCGAAAAAAGAAGAAGTACCCAAGGTATTAGCTGGGCTGGGTACAGCAGTTGTTTCTACCTCAAAAGGGATAATGACTGACAAAAAGGCCCGCCAGCAAGGCTTGGGCGGGGAAGTAATTTGTTATATATGGTAGGGAGGAATGAACAGTGTCCAGAATAGGTAGAAAACCTATCAGCCTACCCACAGGCGTAGAAATAAACATCGACAACAACATTATTACGGTCAAAGGCCCTAAAGGAACTCTGTCCCAGTCAATACCGGAGGATATTACCATAGACCAAGAGGAAAAAGAACTACTGGTAAAGAGACCCAGTGATGCTAAGAAACACCGTGCTTTGCATGGCCTTACCCGCGCACTGGTTGCCAATATGGTTACCGGGGTGACCAGCGGCTTTGAAAAGAAGCTCGAAATGGTTGGTGTAGGCTACCGGGCTCAGATGCAGGGTAGCAAGCTGGTTATTAGTATTGGATTTTCTCATCCGGTAGAGGTAGAAGCCCCGGAAGGGATTGAGTTTGAGGTTCCTGCCGTTACTAAAATCACGGTCAAAGGTATAGATAAGCAACTAGTAGGAAATACTGCTGCTCATATTCGTGCGATTCGGAAGCCCGAGCCATACAAAGGCAAGGGACTCAGGTATGAGAATGAAGTTGTAAGGCGCAAAGCTGGTAAAACTGGCGCTAAAAAATAGGAAGGGAGTGACGACGTTGCTCAAAAAGACCAGCAAGAAAGAACTCAGGCAGGGTCGGCATCAAAGAATCCGGCGTAAGATGTCTGGTACAGCTGAGATACCAAGGCTTTGCGTTTATCGAAGCTTGAATCATGTATATGCCCAGCTTATTGATGACGAAAAAGGAGTCACCCTGGCAGCCTCATCTACCTTGGAAAAGGATATGGCGGATTTAGGCAGTTCCAGCAATGTGGAGGCAGCTAAAAGGGTTGGCGGGAGTATTGCCCGGAAGGCTCAAGAAAACGGTATAACCACGGTTGTATTTGATAGAAACGGACTTAGATATCATGGGTGCGTAGCTGCACTGGCAGATGCAGCACGTGAAAATGGACTTGTATTTTAATGCTAATTTCTGAAGGTTAGGAGGGAAAAGATGATAGAAAGGGAACAGGCATCCCCGGAATTTATTGAGAAGGTAGTAAATATTAACCGGGTTGCCAAGGTTGTAAAAGGTGGACGAAGGTTCAGTTTCAGTGCACTGGTCGTTGTGGGTGACGGCGCGGGTCGGGTAGGCTCAGGTAAAGGCAAGGCTACCGAAGTCCCCGAGGCTATTCGCAAAGCAATGGAAAGTGCCAAGAAAAACATGATAGAGATCCCTTTAATTGATGGCAGAACCATTCCTCATCTGATTATCGGTCGGTTTGGTGCAGGCCATGTATTGTTGAAGCCTGCCTCTGCAGGTACTGGCGTTATAGCCGGTGGACCGGTCCGGGCGGTATTGGAAGCAGCAGGGCTTAAAGATATTCTCACCAAGTGTATCGGTTCCTCTAATGCCAATAACGTGGTACGGGCTACAATGGAGGGCTTAAAGGGTTTGAAAAAAGCTGACCAGGTTGCTCGGCAGAGGGGCAAAACTATAGACGAGATATTGAACTAGGGAGGGAGACCACTTGGCGAAACAGTTAAAGATTACCTGGATGAAAAGCTTTATTGGTTACCCCCAGACCCAGAGATTAACCATTAAGAGCCTGGGATTCAAGAAGCTTAATCAGTCAGTTATAAAAGAAGACTGTGACCAGATACGCGGACAGATTAATAAAGTTAGACATATGGTTAGTGTTGAAGAGTTAGATGAAGCATAGGGAGGTTTTACAGTGAGGTTAGATGAACTGAAATCTCCACCCGGGGCGAATAAACGTACCAAAAGGGTGGGCCGAGGCATTGGTTCTGGTCATGGTAAGACTTCTACCCGCGGGCACAAAGGACAGAAGGCCCGCTCCGGCGGAGGTGTTAGAATCGGATTTGAAGGTGGACAAATGCCGTTGCAACGGCGTATACCCAAAAGAGGTTTCACCAATATATTCCGGAAAGAATATGCCATTGTAAATGTAGGGGATCTGAACTGCTTTGACGATGGTACTATTGTGACAATTGAACTTCTAAAAGAAGCAGGGCTGGTTAAAAAAATTACTGCTGGAGTTAAAATACTGGGAGACGGAGAACTTGAAAAGAAGCTTACCATTCAAGTTCACAAGTGTAGCCAGCAGGCAGAAGAAAAGATCACAGCCAGGGGCGGCAAAATTGAGGTGATTTAATGCTAAATTCCATGCAGAAGGCCTTTAAAATTGGAGATTTGAGAAGCAAACTGCTTTTCACTCTATTTATGCTATTGGTGTTCCGGTTGGGAGCGCATATCCCGGTACCGGGTATAAATGCTGACGCTCTGCAGGAATTATTGAAGGGCCAACTATTTGGATTCTTTGATATAATATCCGGGGGAGCATTTAAGAGATTTAGCGTTTTTGCCATGAGTATAACCCCATATATCAATGCCTCGATTATTATGCAACTACTTACCGTAGTTGTGCCTAAATTGGAGGAATTGAACAAAGAAGGCGAAGAAGGCAAAAAGAAAATTGCCCAGTATACCAGGTATGGAACAGTTGTATTGGCATTTATCCAGGCCATTGGCATGTCAATCGCGTTAAGAAAAACCGGAGCCATATTAGATCCGGGCATAGTCTCCTATATGATTATATCGATATCTTTGACTGCTGGAACCGCTATGCTAATGTGGATAGGAGAAATGATTACCGAGAAGGGTATTGGTAACGGAATATCTCTGATTATCTTCTGTGGTATCGCAGCTCGGATCCCATCCCAGTTAGTGGGTGTAGGTCAGGAAGTTGCCAGCGGTATGGCTGGATATTTCAGCATATTGTTATTGATAATTGTGGTCTTGGTAGTTATTGCTGCGGTTGTAGCCATGAACGAAGGCCAGAGAAGATTACCTATTCAATATGCCAAACGGGTGGTAGGTCGTAGGATGTATGGTGGGCAGAGTACATTTCTGCCGTTGAAGGTAAATGCTGCCGGGGTTATCCCGATAATATTCGCGATGTCCCTGGGTATGTTTCCTGCTACTATAGGTTCGTGGATGAGTCCTACATCGGGATTCAACGTGTTTGTGAACACTTATTTTAACTTTGGTAGTGTTCTTTATAACATTTTCTATGCTGTTTTGATTATATTTTTCACCTATTTCTATGTGGCGATTATTTTTAATCCCCTGGATGTAGCTGATAATATAAAGAAGAATGGTGGATTCGTTCCTGGTATTAGACCTGGTCGTCCTACAGCCGAGTATATTGATCGGGTTCTATCCCGCTTGACTACAGTAGGGGGAGTATTTTTAGCATTGATTGCGGTATTGCCCAATATTGTGATAGCTCTTACCGGGGTACAAAGTCTCTGGTTTGGCGGAACAGCCCTTTTAATCCTAGTCGGTGTTGCCCTGGATACAATGAAGCAGATTGAATCACATTTACTTTTAAGAAGCTATGAAGGCTTTGTCAAATAGGAGATGATTACCAGTGAACATTATCCTTATGGGCCCTCCGGGCGCAGGGAAAGGAACCCAAGCTGAGTTGATTAAAGTGGCATATCCTATTCCCCATATATCTACTGGAGATATGTTTAGGGAAGCGGTTGTTAATGGCACAGCAATGGGTAAGGAAGCAAAAAAGTATATGGATGCTGGCCAACTAGTTCCTGATCAAGTTACCATTGGAATTGTGGAAGACAGGTTGGCTCAAGGTGATTGTGAAAGCGGATTTTTGCTGGATGGATTTCCCCGCACCACCTTACAGGCACAAGCACTTGATCAGGTTATGGCCAAACGCGGAAAAAATGTAGAAGTAGCTCTGAATATCTCTGTTCCAGAAGATATCTTGCTGATCAGGATGTCGGGCAGGGTCAGCTGTACTACCTGCAAAGCCGTCTATAATACCAAATTTAACCCACCAGCCTCAACCGGGGTATGCGACAAATGTGGGGGGGAGTTGGTTCAACGCAGTGATGATAAAGAAGAAACAGTGAAGAACCGCTTGAAGGTTTACCAGGACCAGACCCAACCGCTCTTGAATTATTATGAGCAACAGGGTAACCTGACCACCCTGGACGGCAACCGCGATTCGGTAGAGGTATTCAAAGACGTAAAAGCGATACTGGAGAATCTTAGATGATAAACCTAAAAAGCCCTGGTGAAATCGATAAAATGAGAGTTGCCGGGCGGGTAGTGGCTGAGGTGCTTAATATTTTGCGGGAGCAAATTCGGCCGGGTATAAGCACCGGTAAACTAAATGCTATTGCCGAAGAAGAAGCTAATAAAAGAAATGCCTTGGCGGTTTTTAAAAATTATCCCAATCCCCGTGGAAGCAGGCCTTTTCCCGGTGCTATTTGCGCCTCAGTAAATGAAGAGGTGGTGCACGGCATACCGGGCAGAAGGTTACTCCAGGAAGGGGACATAATTAGTATCGATTTTGGGGTCATCGTCGATGGTTTTGCAGGTGATGCAGCTATAACTGTAGCCGTGGGAGAAGTAGAGCCCCAGGTTAAGAAATTGATTAGAGTCACTGAAGAGGCGTTGATGAAAGGGATAGAGCAAGCTCGGGTGGGCAATCGCCTAGGGAAGATTTCCCATACAATTCAGACCTATGCTGAGAATGAAGGGTTTTCAATAGTGCGAGACTATGTAGGGCACGGAATCGGTCGTAAAATGCATGAGGATCCCCC
>JAQUUV010000050.1 GCA_028693695.1 Syntrophomonas sp. | reverse complement strand
CCCCTTTGAGGGGCAGCCCGTAAAAGCTTGCGGTTGGCGGAATTTCAGTGCGCCTTAAGGCGCTGCTAGTATTATGCCCTTATAGGGCATGTGCATGCCACCGGTTACCACCGGTGGTCATGACTGTAACCCAAATTTTTCGCAGTTAATGGATTATGCGCAGCAGCAAATAAACTGATGCTATTTCAAATAAACGATAGACGGGGAACGGGATTTTGCTGTTGACTTTAATCTGGGGCTAACAGATTCAGTAATTCTGCTTGCTCCCATCTCCGGAGGCTCGTTCTACCAGCTGCTTGCCGGGTGAGCTCCAGGGGCACCCTGTCAATCTCCCATCCATGGTCGATGACAGGCTCGCGACGTCCTGTCGCTCGTCCCCTTACGCTCTCCCGTCTTCGCAGGGTAGAACGGCCTCCTCCGCCAGGTCGCCAGCATAATTACTGAATCTTTTACGCTATAAAAATCTACAAATATCTTCTGAAAAGGAACGGAGTTGCGGGTATCCCAATTCCCTGTTATATAATAGTGACTTAGATGAAACCGGTTTTAGTTAAGAAGTTCAGATGCACAGGACAAATTCAGTAATTGTGCATGCGACGTTGCGCAGGAGGCCGTGCTGTCCTGCGAAGACAGATGAGTGGAAGGGGGCGAGGAACAGGACGTTCCTCGCCGGTCACCGCCCACGGATGGGCGGTTGGCCGGGCACCCCCTGGAACTCATCTGGCAAGCAGTTGACAGCCCGAGCCTCCGGAGCCCGGAGCAGGCAGAATTGCTGAATTTGTCCACCCAGCTTACAGTCAACAGCTAATCCCGGCCCCCTCTTTGGGAAGTTTGCTGCTGAACATAATCAGTTAACTGCGAAACTAAAATTTATAACTTAAATGGGCAGAAGCAGGAAAAACTAATGTCTGAAGCTAATTAGAATAATGAGTGCAGGGACATTGGAATACATCTGCACAGCTGAGGATAGTAAACGTATAAAGGGGTTCTGTATGGAGAAACGAGAAAATGCTGATATACTAGGGTGCCGGGTGGATTTACTTACGGCTGAGGAGGCTATCTCCGGCATTAAAGCTATAATAGATCGGGGGAAACCTGCGCACATTATAACCCTGAACGCAGAGATAGTTTACCAGGCGCAAGCCAGCCAGAATTTAAGGGAGATCATTAATAGCGCTGATCTGATAACGCCAGATGGAATTGGAATTGTTTGGGCGGGAAGAAAGTTAGGGTTTAATATCAGGGAGCGAGTCACCGGGATTGACCTGTTCTATCGGCTTTGCCAGGAAGCAACCGTAGAGGACTGGAAAATTTATCTGTTAGGATCTGCACCGGGTGTAGCCGAAGTAGCAGCGAATCAGCTTGCCGCCACTTACCCGGGTTTACAAATTTGCGGAATCCACCATGGATATTTTAGTGAGGAAGATATGCCTGCTATGGTTCAAGAAATTAGGACACTAGTCCCTCAAATCCTTTTCGTAGCATTAGGTGCACCCAAACAAGAAATGTGGATTAAAAAGTATAAAGAGCAACTGGGAGTACCGGCATGTATTGGGGTAGGAGGCAGTTTGGATGTGATAGCGGGATATAAGCAACGGGCCCCGGGCTGGATGATAAAATTTAATTTGGAATGGCTTTACCGCTTGCTGGCAGAACCCAGCCGCTTTAAACGACAACTAGTTTTGCCCAAATTTGTGGGCCTGATTCTTAAAAGCAAGTATAAGGGGAGGATTTAGGTGGAAAGGGATAAGATTTTTGCACTGGATATTGGAACCAGAAAAATAATAGGCTTGGTAATGCAAAAAACGCCTTCGGGTTATGAAGTACTAGATTCAGAAATGATTGAGCACAGCACCCGAGCCATGCTGGACGGGCAGATACATGACGTGCAGGCGGTGGCGGCGACCATTATAAATATAAAAAATGTTCTGCAAGAACGGTTGGGCACGAACCTGGAGGCGGCGGCGGTAGCAGCGGCAGGAAGAGCTCTAAAAACCTCTCGGGGCACAGCTGAGAAGCTGCGCAGCTTCGTAAGCGAGATTAGCGGGGAAGAAGTGAGAGCCTTGGAGATCGAGGCAGTACAGCAAGCCCAATATTTACTGGCTCGTGAAGAAATAGGTGCAAATGAAGCAAATTATTTTTGTGCGGGTTACAGTGTCATTGCTTACAGCTTGGAAAACCAGCCCATAGGCAACTTGGTAGGCCAAGTAGGGAATCGGACAACGGTGGAAGTAGTAGCCACCTTTTTACCCCGGGTGGTAGTAGACAGCCTATTTTCCTCATTAAAAAAGGCTGGGTTGGAGGTTTACAGCATGACCCTGGAGCCTATAGCCGCCCTTTCAGTGGTTATTCCTCCTAATATGCGCTTATTGAATCTGGCTCTGGTTGATATCGGAGCGGGCACCTCCGATATTGCCGTGGTCAAAAATGGCAATATCTTTGCTTATGCCATGGTTCCCAGTGGTGGTGACAAATTAAGTGAACACATTGCCGCCGAGTATCTCTTGGATTTTAACAGTGCTGAAAAGCTGAAATGCCAACTGAATGAACAGGAGCAACTACATTTTCAGGATATACTAGGGAACCAGATTGGAAAGGATACTCAGGAAATCAAGGATGTACTGGAACCGGTAGTTCGGGATTTGAGCACGGAGATTGCCAGGAACATACTGGAAATGAACGGGAAACCGCCTGATGCCGTTCTCTGTGTGGGAGGGGGAAGTTTGACTCCGGGCTTGGTAAGCCAACTGGCAGATGCCTTGTCAATTCCTCGAAACCGAGTAGGAATAAGGACACGAGAGAGCTTTAAGCATATTGGGGGGGAGTTTGTTTCACTGGATGGCCCTCAAGGAGTTACTCCCCTGGGGATTGCCTTTAATTCTTTTGATAAACCGCCGGTACCCTTTATTCAAGTGATTGTTAACGATCGGGAAGTTGCGCTGTGGAATTTAGGTGAGATTGATGTTGCTAGTTCTCTGCTTAGTTCTGGCATATCATTAAATAATGTCTATGGCAAACCAGGGATGGGTAAGACTCTGGAAATTAACGGTTATCTAAAGGTGTTTAAAGGGGAAATGGGAACCGCTCCGATCATTCGTATAAATGGTAAAGACGCTACTTTGGACACTCCGGTTAGAAATGGGGATAAAATTGATTTTGAGAAGGGTGAAGATGGTAAAGACGCAATTGTAAACCTCACCAACATAAATCCCGGTGCCAACGGATATGTATATGTTAACGGTGAAAAGCTGGATCTAACTCCCTTGGTAACAGTTAATGGGGGAGTTTGGAATATTGATGAGGAGATACCTGATCGCGGCAAGGTGGCCATAGAAAGAGTAAATCGACTGCAGGACATCCTGGCCAGAGCCAATGTAGCCGAGCATCTCCTCATGGAGAAAACTTATAATTATTATCTCAATGATCAAGCTATGATATTGAAATGGAATCCAGTTAAGGCCACGGTTGATGGAAGGGAAACCCTGCTTAGTGAACCGGTCAATTTTGGCTCTTACATAGAATACAAAATGGAGCGGGAGAGACCGAGGGTCAATGATGCAATCAAATTGGCCGCCGAGATGACAGAGTGTCTGGTTACCATTAATGGTGAGAAGGCTACCCTAAAGGGGAAAAGGCATCTAGTAAGAAGAAATGGTTATCCGGTAAGTATTGAAGAAGAACTATACAATGGCTCTAGAATAAGTGTTGATAAAGTGGATAGTGGCATCATTTTGAGTGATGTCTTTCAGGTGGTAGATATTAAACCTTCCGCGAGCGGCAAGCTTATAATGAGGGTAAATGGCAAAGAGGCAGGTTACACTACCCCTATTGCCAATGACAGCGTAATCGAACTCAAATGGGAGTAAGCCCTAAGGCTCCAGTATCCTAATTTGCCAGTTTTAACACTTCGTTCACCCTGGTCCAGTCTTCCCGTAGGGACTCGGTACCCATTAGGGTTCCAATATGGCCACCCTCGGTTAGAATTTCCACTACATCATGGGGTGGAGTTCCGACTAGGTTCTTGAGCGCAAATTGTTGGGGCGGGGGCGTAATATGGTCTTTCTTACCAGCCATAAGGATAACTGGACAGGTAATATTGCGGAAGTCGACACCACGCCCATCTAACTTGAAGCTACCTGGTTTGGTAAAATTATTGGCTTTAAATATATTTTTTATGGCATCCAGGTAGAAGCGACCTGGTAAATCATGGACTAACTCATACCAGTTCTGAAAATGAATAAAGCGCTTCAATCCTTCTTCATCCTCATTTTTTATCATATTCCACAAGTTGCTGAACTTCTTAATATAGTGTTCCTCGGGTTGCATGTTTTTGAAACCGGCTACCATGTATTTTCCCTGCATTAGACCGTTACCGGTGGCCACCAGGAATTCGAAAATGGGCATGGGCATCTGTGCATTATCAATTATCTGTGAGGGTGCAGCTTTTACATCGATAGGTGCGGCTGCCGATACCAGGGTGGAAATCTTATCCGGAAAAAGAGAAGTATACACGGTTGCCTGCCAGCCTCCTTGGCACTGGCCCACTAGGTGTATTTTAAACACGCCCGTCCTTTCCCGGATGGTTTCAACTGCCTCGTCGGTCAGCCGGATATAATCATCTATACCCAAATTACGATATTCGGGGGTAGCCGATAACCATTCGGTAACATACACATCATAACCATAGCGGTGAAAAACGCGAACCAAGCTCTGGGACGGTGAATAGTCGGCAAGTACGGAGCTATGACCTGCCTGGGGAGGAAGTATGAGAACAGGTCGCTTGGCTTTAGTATCCTTTTTGTTGGGAAAATGACGCAGGCGTAGGGTCTGGTGTTCATAAATAACGTTATTGGGCGTGGACCATTCTACATGCGGCTCCTGCAGGGCCGTTAAAATATCTGTATATCTCTTCACCAGGGGATAATCCTTGAACAGGGGATTCACTTCATGCAGATATTCCATTCCTTTTTCTAGGTAACTTTTGCATTCCTTGTAACCAATCAGGGATTCCAGTATATTCATAAAATAATTCCTCCTAAAAAGTCTTAGGGTATCGGTCAGCCGTTGAATATTGAACCTTTACGCCGCCTTATCTAGAGTTGAATTTTTTCATCCAAGAGTAGACGATATATTTCAGGGGTTAATGGTACATACTGATCTTTCTGGGGATCCAAAAAATATAGAAGGCTAATTTTGGCTGGGTCAAACCCTTCTTGCTGTAGCTGTTTGTTTAGCTGTTTAAGGTCATTGGTCGTATCCAGTTCTTCACAGATGCGAATAAATATTGGACGAGCATGAGGAGGCATTCTTTTATTGATATGTGTGATCAATTTCTTCCAGTCAAGCTGTTCATCTTCCATAAGTTTCACAGCTGCCATGCCGCAACGTCCCTCCATACCTGGAATCCTTACGCCATACACGGTGCAGTCCTCAATACCACCAAAGAATTTGTTGATCACGTCAGCTACCTGGCTAGATGAGACGGTCCTCCCTTTCCAGCGATAGGTGTCGCCCAATCGATCAACGAATGAAATATATTCATTTATATGCAATTTTACCAGATCTCCGCTGTTAAAATACAAATCTCCTTCCCGGAACACATTTTTCAGGAGTCGTGCTTCAGAGGCCTCGGGTTCATTAAGATAGCCCATAAAGACATTAAGCTCATTGATTTCGCCGATTAGTATACCTGCCTCGCCGGGTGCGCATTTAATCGCCCATCCATTTTCATCAAATACCATTTCATCAGTGATAGGATCGTACCTGACTACTTCGCCCTGATGCATGCCGGTCAGGGTCAGGTTTCCGCACATATTGAGAATTTCTTCATGATTAATGTAGGTCCCCACCCCTTCGGTAGTTCCGTAATGTTCAAAGACATGCTTAAGTCCGAAGCGCTGGCGGAAAGGTTCTATTAATCTACCCCACATCCCATTACAGATCATGTTTTCCAATGGGTTGTCAGTATCGTCGGGTCTTTCCGGTTGATTGTAGATATAACGAGCCATTTCGCCAACCGATACAAAATAATTAGCATGGTACTTGCGAATATCATCCCAGAAGATGCGTACCGAAAAATCACGTTTTATAACCATAGTGCTTCCCGATATAATCATGCTGGAAAAGCATACATTAAAAGCACTATTGTAAAAGAGCGGCAGGCACATATATTGCACAGTATCTTGGTTAAAATGGGCTAACATTACATACTGATTTCCCATTTTGAGCCATCTTCTTTGGGTAATGGCAGTAGCTTTGCGCCAACCGGTATTTCCAGCAGTATATAGATAAACCAGGATATCCTCGGTGGTTATCTGTTCGGTAGTTACCGGATTGGAATCTAATGTATTTTTAAGTAGTGCATTAAGATTCTCCGCGCTATCAGGAATTTTGAGATTCATATCCTCCGTTTCGATTAAAAGCCGGGCTGGAGCTTTGAGACGAATTCTTTCAGCGATAGTGCTAAAGAGATCTAACAACTCATGCCCGATGATAACTGCGCGAGCTTCGCACATATTAATGCCGTCGGCTAAAACCTCACCGCGTACCCCAATATTTATGAGCGATGCAATTACCCCTAGTTTGCTCAAACCAATGACAGCAATCAAGTATTCGGGCCGATTTTCCATCATTAGGGCTACCACATCACCCTTCTTAAAACCTTGTTCCCAGAAGAAGTTAGCGTAACGGTTGGCTAGTACATTGAGCTGCTTATACGTAATGATCTGCTCTCCATCGATTATTGCCGGATGCTCGGGCCGTTCATTAGCATGTTTTTCAAGTTCAGCACCCAGGGACATTTTTTGCACCTGCTTTAGGCTTAGGATCGTCTCTAAATAGCGTTCTTTGTCCGTTTCGATCATTAAATACACTCCTTATATACACATATTAAACTAGGTTTATGCTTATAAATAGTATCGCTTAACTGAACAAAAAGTAAAAAATTGAAAATAACCCTTATTTCCATAAATTCGCTATAATAACGTATTGTTCCTGCAACTATTTTTAAATTAAATTAATAATTTTAATTATTTATAAGTATACCGCTGTAGTTCCGAGGAAAGCTCCTTATTAGCAGCTAATTTATCACATACTTTTATACACCATAAGGGGACAATATATTGATGGTTAACATTGGTCAAAAGTATCATAAATAGGGCAAATTTATTTATTGCATAAACAACTGACGCAAGGGTACAATGTTATTAAAGGTCAAATAAGGTCAAAGAAGGAACAGAACATGAATAAGAGTATAGCTGACCGGATAGAACAGTATATAAAGGTTCTAATAGCTAGGAGTACGGAGCGGCAGATTGAAATACAGCGGGCTGAACTGGCAGAGACTTTTTCCTGCGTGCCATCTCAGGTCACCTACGTCTTACGCACCAGGTTCACAGAAAAAGACGGATATTATAAGGAGAGCCGGAGAGGAGGACGGGGGTATGTACGTATCACCGAACTCCAGCAGGAATATGGAGGACTACTGGGCAGCAACAAGCTTATTCAATTTATCGATCAACTTAGCACGGAAAAATTATTAAATGAGAGGGAAACGGCAATGATTAAACATATAATTATCAACGCCGGCAATGATCTACCCTTAGAATATAAGATTCGGGTCAATGAAGGGATTGCTGCTGCCTTACGGCAGTTTTTGGAGATTCATTGACAGATGGAGATAAGGAGGACAACAGGATGTATTGTGAGGATTGTAAGAAAAAGCCAGCGACTGTTCATTTAACCCAGGTATTCAACGGTAAAAAAATGGAGAGCCATCTCTGTGAAGAATGTGCCTCTCAGAAAACTGGGTTTATGTTCGATCCGACCAATAAGTTTTCTATTCCTAATTTGTTGGGCAGCATGTTCGGCTCCAATTATAGCGTTCAGGGGATGCCTGCCATGGCCCTTCATAGCACTTGTCCCAATTGCGGAATGAGGTTTATGGATATTAAGCAGGTGGGTAAGTTAGGCTGCAGCGAATGTTATAAGGCATATAATCAGGAACTGGAAGCTCCCTTGCGCAGAATCCATGGCAACAGCCAGCATCTGGGCAAGATTCCGGTCCGAGGGGGGGAAAAAGTGTTGGTCAGAAAACAGATCGAAGTATTGAAAAACCAACTCCAAGAAGCGGTAAGAGCTGAAGAATATGAAAAGGCTGCTGAGATTAGGGACAGTGTAAAAGAAATGGAAAGCAAACTGTTATAAGGGGGTATGTAACTGTGAGTATAACGGATGTGCTTAACAGCAGTTATATAAAGTGGATGGATTCGCAAGCGGGCGACTGGGATATTGTGGTTAGCAGCCGGGTTCGCTTGGCCCGGAATCTAAATAAGATACCGTTCCCGCATTTATTAGATCAGGTAAACGGTGAGAGTTGCATGCAGCAAATTAGAAATGCGTGGCAAAAGGCTCCCGGCCCGGCCCTAGCTGCTATGGATATGATTAGCTTTGACCAGTTGTCGGCTTTGGATCGACAGATTATGGCTGAAAAGCATCTTTGCAGCCCGTTACATGCAGATTCCAACTCACCCTTCCGGGCTATACTGGTGAATGACGATGGATCCTTATCCGCCATGGTAAATGAGGAAGATCACCTGCGCATCCAATGCCTCCTGCCTGGACTGCAGTTGGGAGAATGTTATTCGCGGGTGCAGGATTTAGATGATGAGTTCGAACAGAATTTGGACTATGCTTTTGATGAAAACCGGGGCTATCTAACCTCCTGTCCTACCAATGTGGGTACCGGCATGCGTGCTTCAGTGATGATGCATCTACCTGCCATTCAGATGACTGGGCAGCTAAATCATATTTTACAGAATATTGGCCAATTAGGACTGGTGGTTCGGGGGCTGTATGGGGAAGGCAGTGAAGCGGTAGGTAATTTTTTTCAGATTTCTAACCAGATTACTCTGGGGCAAACGGAAGAGGATATATATAATTACCTGCAGACCATAACTGAACAGATAATGGAACAGGAAAGGCTGTTGCGGGAAAGGTTACAAACGGATATGAAATACCAGTTGGAGGATAAGATTGGAAGGGCTTACGGAATTTTGAGCAATGCTCGGGTAATCAGCTCGGATGAAGCTCTAACGCTATTTTCAGATGTGCGACTGGGGGTGGATATAGGGATTTTAAAGGGGATTAGCATCTTTTCGCTCAACGAATTGATGGTAGCTGTAAGGCCGGCCCACTTGCAAAAGCGAACCGGGCAGGATATGGATGCAATAGAACGCGATATTAAAAGAGCCGAAGTTATTAAAGAGAAATTAGGGGCTGTCAGGGAATAGACTAGGCAGAATAGTCCAGGGATTTTTCGCGCTAGACAAGGCGTCAAAGCGCAGTCATACTGGACGTATTCCAAGCTTTGATAACGAAGTATAGCGTGAAAAAGACCGGAGTAAATGACTAGTATATTTCTTGACAGTCCCTAAAGGGCTGTCAGGGAATAAACGGTTTATTTTTTTGAAAGTCCCTTAACCGCGGTAAAAATAATCCAGTTAATAGAGGAGGCAGTTTATGATGTTTAGAAAGTTTACCCAGCGGGCCAGGAACACAGTTCTCCATGCACAGGAAGAAGCCAGGGAACTTGGCCATCCAGCCATTGGGACAGAACATATCTTACTGGGCCTTTTAAAGGAAGGCGAAGGGGTAGGTGCCCGAGCCTTGATAAGCTTAGGGATTGACCTGGACAATGTAAGGGAAGAAGTGAAGCGCTTTATTGGTGAGAATAAAGCTTATAGCGAGGGGCCTGCGGGGGATTTACCCATTACCCCTCGGGCTAAAAAAGTTTTTAACCTGGCTTTTGATGAAGCTCGTCTACAGGGAGTTAATTATGTAGGTACGGAACACCTACTGCTGGCTTTGTTGCGAGAAGAAGAGGGCCTGGCCAGTCAGGTGCTCCTGTCCATGGGAGTTAAACTGGACGATCTCCGTGGTCAGGTTATGCTGCTCCTGGGGGGTGAAGCATCAGGTATGACGAATCCTGATACTCCTATTGAACCGGCTAACAATACCTTTGGGCACAGCCAGAAAGGTAGGAAAGCCCGGAGTAAAACACCCACCCTGGATGCCTATAGTCGCGACCTAACCAAAGACGCTGGAGAAGGTAGGTTGGATCCGGTTATAGGTCGTGAGGAGGAGATTGAAAGGGTAGTGCAAATTCTATCCCGTCGAACCAAAAACAACCCAGTTTTGATAGGAGACCCGGGTGTGGGGAAAACAGCGATTGTTGAGGGATTGGCACATATTATTTTTGAGAATAAGGTACCGGAAACCCTAAGCCATAAACGGGTTATTTCCTTGGATTTGTCGTCCATGATTGCTGGCACCAAGTATCGGGGTGAATTTGAAGATCGGCTGACCAAGATTGTAAATGAAATTAAAACCGCCGGAGATGTCATTATATTTATCGATGAATTGCATACCCTGGTAGGGGCGGGAGCAGCGGAAGGGGCTATAGATGCGGCGAATATATTAAAGCCGTCCCTAGCGCGAGGAGATTTCCAGTGCGTGGGGGCCACTACCGTGAACGAATACCGCAAATACATTGAGAAAGATGCGGCTCTGGAAAGAAGATTTCAACCCATATTGGTGAAAGAGCCCAGCATGGAGGAGAGCATTGAGATTTTAAAAGGTTTGCGGGATCGCTACGAGGCGCATCACGGGGTAAAGATAAGCGATGAAGCCATTGAGGCTGCCGCACGTCTGTCCACTCGGTATATCACCGATCGTTT
>JAQUUV010000049.1 GCA_028693695.1 Syntrophomonas sp. | reverse complement strand
TAGATGCATGTGATATTTATGGTTTAACAGAAATCTGTGGGCCTGGTGTCGCATTTGAATGTTTGGAGAAGAATGGGATGCATGTCAATGAAGATAATGTTATTGTAGAGATAATAGATCCTGTAACTGAGGTACCACTTCCATACGGGGAATCAGGAGAACTCGTATTTTCAACAATTACCAAAACAGGAATGCCAATGCTTAGATATAGAACCCATGATATCTGTAGGCTGGATGCCTCTCCATGTAAATGTGGACGTACACATGTCCGGATGAAAAGAATTACAGGACGTACCGATGACATGCTTGTTATAAGTGGAGTTAATGTATTCCCAAGTCAGATTGAGTCCGTATTGGTCGGTATGGATGGCGTTTCTCCGCATTATATGCTGATTGTAGACCGGGTGAATTCTAGGGATAAATTGGAAGTACAAGTGGAACTTACGGATGAAATGTTCTCTGATACTGTGGCAGAAGTAGAAAAATTACGAGACTATATTAAAGAAAGAATTAAATCAGTTGTTGGAATTGGTGCGAAAATACGACTTGTACCGCCAAAATCCATTCCAAGATCCGAAGGAAAAGCGAAGAGAGTCATTGACAAGAGAAATATTTAGAAGGAGGCATTTGTATGTTTATTGCACAAATTTCCGTGTATTTGGAGAACGCCAGAGGAACATTAAGAGAAATGACTAAATTGTTGGCAGAAAATGAGATTGATATTATGGCTCTTTCTATAGCGGATACTTCCAATTTTGGCATTGTTCGCATGATTATAAGGGAAGCTTGCATTGATAAGGCATTGAATTGTATGAAAAATGCAGGTTTTATGGTTAAGAAAACTAATGTAATATGTGTAGGTGTACCTAATAAACCAGGTGCATTAGATAATATTTTAGCGGTTATTGAAGAGGCAGATATTTCAATTGAATATATCTATTCTTTTAACTATAGTGTTGATGGTGATGCCTTATTCGTTTTAAGATTGTTAGACAGTGAAAGAGTCATAGAACTTTTTAAAGAAAGAAATATTAGAATGTACTCACAAGAAGAAATTAACAGGTTATAAATGTTTTAGATAAAGCATTTCTTACAGAAGAAAATGAAAGAGGCTGTATCCAATCCAAAATGGATTTGAGGTGCAGCCTCTTTGCAATTTCGCTTTGGGTGGAAAATACGGTTTGAAGAAGTCATTATTTAAAGTAGCTCACCCCAGCCTCAAATAAGCGCTGGTCTTTTTCGTTGGGAATATTAATATAAAGATTTTTGCCGATTCTTTCGGAGTGGCCCATTTTTCCTAATATCCTGCCGTCAGGACTGGTAATTGCCTCTACTGCATAATCGGATCCATTGGGGTTAAACCGGATGTCATAGGAGGACTGTCCTTCATCATCCACATATTGAGCAGCAATTTGACCGCCCTCCATCATTTGCTTCATATCTGCCTCACTGGCTACAAAGCGGCCTTCTCCATGGGAGATGGCGATTTGATGAATATCTCCGGCCTGCACATTGGCAAACCAGGGAGACAAAACAGAAGATATCCTGGTTTTCGCCATCATTGACATATGGCGGCCAATCCTGTTATAGGTCAGCGTGGGTTGGCTTGCGTCAATTTCCCGGATTTCACCATAGGGAACCAAACCCAGCTTAATCAGGGCCTGAAAACCGTTGCAGATTCCCAGCATCAGACCATCTCTTTTATTCAGGAGATCCATCACCTCATCCCATATGCGCGGATTGCGGAAAACTGCGGCAATAAATTTGCCGGAACCTTCGGGCTCGTCGCCGGCACTGAAGCCGCCTGGAAGCATGATGATTTGGGATTCCCTGATTTTTGCGGCCATGATTTTGATGGATTCTTCTATAGCCGAAGGCGTAAGATTTTTAATAACGAATACATCAGTTTCGGCCCCTGCCAGCTCAAACCTTTTCTTTGTATCATATTCACAATTGGTGCCGGGAAATACGGGAATAAACACCCGGGGTCTGGCCACCGTTACTTTGGACCTGGCCTGTCCGCGCTGGTTATAGGACAGGACCGGGGGCACCGGTCGTTCAATTGCAGCCGTTTTCGTTGGAAATACTTTTTCCAAGGGGGCTTCCCAAGCATCTTGGGCTTCCTGAAGGCTGAGGCTCATGCCGCCGATTTCAATGGCTTCTTTTGCCTGGGTCTTACCCAAAATTCTGTATGGAATAGAGGCCAAGGCTTTCTCGATATTCACATCCAGCGGCATCTCCACAACCAGACTGCCATAATCCGGAGAAAACAGCAGGGCGTTGGTTTCGACTGGGGTTAATGCCTGGGCTGCCAGGGAGAAGCCGATCCGATTGCCAAAAGACATTTTGCTGATGGCCTCGGCGATGCCACCCCCGCGTACGGGATAGGCAGCCAGTATTTTTCCGGTATGAATCAACTGAGTGATTCGTTGATATATTTCACCTAACAATACAAAGTCAGGCAACTCGCAAGCGTCTCTTTCGATAGGTATATATACTACCTGGCTGTCTGTACCCTTAAATTCCGGAGAAATCAGTTTCCTGACATCAGCAGTGTCGACGGCAAAAGCCACCAGGGTGGGCGGGACATTCAGATCCATGAAGGTGCCGGACATGCTGTCTTTCCCTCCAATGGCCGGGATCCCCAGTTCCATTTGGGCATAGTAGGCACCCAGCAAGGCAGCGAAGGGCTTGCCCCATTTGCTGCTGTCATTTCCCAGCTTTTCGAAATACTCCTGAAGGGTTAAGCGTATGGTCTGATAATTGCCCCCCATGGCGACAATTTTCGAGACGGCTTCGATCACAGCATACAAAGCGCCATGGAAAGGACTCCACTTGGCCATTTGGGCATTATAGCCATAGGCCATAAGTGTGCCTGTATTGGTATCCCCGGATTCTACCGGCAATTTAGCGGCCATTCCAACAGCAGGAGTTGCCTGGTATTTGCCGCCGAAGGGCATTAGAACCGTACCGGCTCCGATGGAGCTGTCAAAACATTCCACCAATCCCCGCTGAGAGCAGACATTCAAGTCCAGTAAATTGTTCAGCCAGGTTTTTTTGATGTCTGAGGAAATGTTGGCGGTCTTTTTTGTAAAGTAGTTATCTTCAGCAGAAGGCTCCTGCACGCAGACTTCCGTATGCTGTTTCACCCCGTTGGTGTCCAAAAAGTCTCGGGCAATATCTACGATGGTGGTGCCTCGCCAGATCATCTTCAGCCGTCTGTCCGAGGTTACATCAGCGACCTGAACGGCTTCCAGATTTTCTGATTCAGCCAAAGCCTTAAAGTGATCGGCATTCTTTTTGGCTACAACCACTGCCATTCTTTCTTGAGATTCGGAAATGGCCAGTTCGGTCCCATCCAAACCTTCATATTTCTTGGGCACTGCGTCTAAATGAATGACCAATCCATCAGTTAATTCACCAATTGCCACAGAAACACCGCCTGCGCCAAAGTCATTGCATCTTTTGATGAGTTGGCTGGCATGGGGGTTTCTGAATAGCCGTTGTATCTTTCTTTCTGTAGGGGGGTTTCCTTTTTGAACTTCAGCCCCGCGGGTAAAGAGGGATTCTTCAGTATGTTCCACCGAAGAACCGGTGGCTCCCCCGCAGCCATCCCGACCCGTTTTGCCGCCCAAAAGAATCACTACATCTCCGGCTGCCGGAGTTTCTCTGACAACGTTGCCCTTCGGCCCGGCCCCGATGACCGCCCCGACTTCCATCCGTTTAGCAATAAAGCCATCATCATACACTTCCGTCACTTGACCTGTGGCCAGTCCAATCTGATTGCCGTAGGAACTGAACCCGGCTGCTGCACTGGTTGTGAGTTTTCGCTGAGGCAGCTTTCCCGGCAAGGTTTCCGATATACTCACCCTGGGATCAGCACTGCCGGTTACCCGCATAGCCTGATAAACATAAACACGACCGGAAAGAGGATCTCTGATGGCGCCCCCCAGACATGTAGCGGCTCCGCCAAAAGGTTCGATTTCGGTGGGGTGATTATGGGTTTCGTTCTTAAACATCACTAACCAATCTTCTTTTTTACCGTCGATATCTGCTTCCACCACGATGCTGCAGGCATTGATCTCATCGGAAAGGTCTAAATCCTGTAGATTGCCTTCCTTTTTCAGCTTTTTCATTCCCAACACAGCGATGTCCATGAGGCAAACATCCCTTTCCTCAGAACCGTACACAAAGCTGCGGTCCTTCAGGTAGGTTTCATATGCTTTATTTATAGGCAAGCTCAATCCCTTAGCCTCTATGGATACCTTGTCTATACTGGTTAAAAAGGTAGTGTGTCTGCAGTGATCCGACCAATAGGTATCAATTACCTTTATTTCAGTTAAGGTGGGGTTTCTTTTTTCTTGGTCTTTGAAGTAAGCCTGGCAAAACTTGAAATCTTCGAAACTCATTACCAGACCAATTGTTTCTTTATAACAGGACAGATCTGCTTCCTCCATTTGGATAAAACCATCCAGAATGGCCACATCCTCCGGAGTTATTGTTTCTATTTCCAACGAAGACGGCTTCTGGAGAGAGGCTTCACGGGAGTCAACAGAGTTGATGCAATAGCCCTTGATCGTCTGGAAATCGTCTTCGGATATATCTCCATAAAGTAAAATCAACTTGGCAGAAAGAATGGCCGGTGGTTCTCCCTGGGTTAAAATCTGAATACATTGAGCAGCGGAATCTGCCCGCTGGTCATATTGGCCAGGCAGATACTCCATTGCGAAGTGTTTTACACCGGGCTCTATTTCAATTGTTTCATCATAGACAAAATCCACATTAGGTTCAGAAAATATGGTTGTCTTGGCCTGTTCATAGGCTTCGTCGGAAATTCCGGAAATATCGTAGCGGTTGATAATTCTGACCATCTCAAGATGGAATATGCCCAGGTTTTCCTTTAAATCGTGGTACAAATGCTGGGCCTCAACATCAAAGCCAGGTTTTTTTTCTACCAAGATGCGTTTTACAGTATGATTCAATTGATTCAGCCTCATTTCTCTGGTTGTTCATTTTTCTATATGTATTATAATATGATTTTGCTGTTGAAAGAAAGGAATGGAAGCCTGGCAGCGGAGAGGATAGTTGTATAAATGGAAAGTTATTTCACGTATTTGGGCAAAAATTATGGAATACATGCTAATCAGAAGTGAGAATATGGAGAATAGTTGAAATGAATATTTAAAAAAGGGAAATGCTGATTCTATCAAGCAATTAGTAATGTTGTAAAAAATCGGAATAAAAACTCAAACTCATGTTGACACACAAAACATAACCCATTATGCAATAATGATATAAGAATAGATATAAAGTGATTTAAACCAAAGGTTGATGATGAAAAATGGATAAAAATATTACTTGTATTAAAGGCGGAAAAATTATTTTGGAAAATGAAATTCTAGTAGGCAAGGTACTAATTTTCAATGACAAAATAATTGATATTTTAGACGAAGAAAATTTTGCAAAGAAGAGCCCGACTCACGAAATGAAAATAATAGATGCTAATGGGAAATATGTTTCACCAGGATTTATAGATATTCATATTCATGGTTCCGGTGGAAAAGATACTATGGATGGTGAAATATCTGATCTTAAAGTAATAAGCGAGACTATCGCTAAAAGTGGGGTCACCGGATTTTTACCGACTACCATGACTGTGGGAAAAGAAAAGATATATAAGGCATTGGATTCAGTAAAATTTGCCATGCACGAAAATGTTGAAGGAGCTAAAATACTGGGTGCTCACATGGAGGGACCCTTTATAAGCCCAAAATACCAAGGAGCTCAGGATAAAAATTATATACTTAAACCTGATTTAAAATTTATTGAAAACTATATAGACATAATTAAAATAATTACCATGGCTCCAGAAGAAGATTTTCAATTTAAGTTTATAAAGAATGTTAAAAACAATTCTGATATCGTGCTTTCAATGGGACATACCAATTCCAATTACGAAACAGCCCTGGAGGCTGTGAGAGTTGGAATAAGTAATGCATCCCATATTTTCAATGCTATGCGGCCATTCCATCATAGAGATCCAGGCGTTGTAGGTGCAGTATTAAAAAGCAATATAAGTTTTGAATTAATAGCAGATACTCTGCACATCCATCCGGCTGTTTTTCAAATGCTGTTAAATGCCAAAGGAAAAGACAAAATGATTTTAATTACGGACTCCATGCGAGCAGGTTCTATGTCAGGGGGTAACTGGGAGCTGGGAGGTCAGCAGGTGGTTGTAGACCATAATTCAGCCCGACTTACTGATGGAACTCTGGCAGGAAGTATTCTGACCTTGAATAAAGCAGTATTAAATATTTTGAAATATACAGATCTGGAGATTTATGAGGCGGTTGCTTTAGCCAGCTTAAACCCGGCCAAGCTTATTCATATGGACAATTCCAAAGGCAGCATAAAATTAGGCAAAGATGCAGATGTGATTATTTTTGATGAAGAATTAAATGTAGATTTGTCCATAGCCGGAGGAAAAGTAATTTACAGTATTAACCACCCATGGTCGGAGGCCGCAACCACCGATGAAAATCTTTTAGTGTTGTCATCCTGAACGTAGTGAAGGATCTAGTTCTCCAATTGGGATCCTTCGTTTCACTCAGGATGACACGAACGTTATTTTCGTATTAGACAGGAGTGATTTTAATGCGAATTATACTGGCAGAAAATTTTGAGGAAATGAGTAAAAAAGCAGCAGCTATAGTAAGAAGCCAGATTATTTTAAAGCCTGACTGTGTATTAGGGTTAGCAACAGGTGATACCCCGACGGGTATGTACCAGGAACTTATAAAAATGTATGAAAATCTAGAAGTTGATTTTTCAGAGGTTACTATTTTTAATTTAGATGAATATTGTTCTCTGAACCGAAAAAATGCCCAAAGCTATTACTATTACATGCATCACAATTTCTTTAAATACATAAATGTAAAAAAAGAAAATACCTATATTCCCAATGGTACCGCCCCAGACATTGATGAGGAATGCAGGAACTACGAAGGGCAGATTAAAAACAAGGGCGGCATTGATCTGCAGGTTTTAGGCATAGGAGCTAACGGACATATAGGATTTAATGAGCCGGATATCAATTTCGAAGCAGAAACTCATCTGGTTAAGCTCGATAAAATGACGATCGAAGCTAATTCCAGATTTTTTAGTTCCAAGGATGAAGTCCCTACTACGGCTATAAGTATGGGAATTAAAACCATAATGCAATCAAAGATGCTGGTATTACTGGCGAATGGGGAAACCAAGGCTAATGCAATATATAAAACTGTAAAAGGCAAAATATGCCCTGAAGTACCGGCTTCAATTATACAGCTTCATCCTAATGCCACTATGATCATTGAAAAAAATGCTGCCAAACTGCTGTTAGGACAATAGAAAGGATATTTGAATTATGAAATATATAATTGGTGTGGATGGCGGCGCAACCAAAACTGAGGCGGTTGCCTATAGTTTAGAAGACCAAGAGCTGAGCGAAGGTTATTCGGGTTTTGGAAATATCATTTTAGATTTTGATAAGGCAGTTAAAAACATAATAAAGGCTATCCAACAATGCATAAATAAACTCGAGGAACAAGACGGACAAGGGGAATGTTTGTGTATATACTTAGGCATAGCAGGAATTGAAGTTAGTGACAATCTAGAGAAAGTTGAGACCTTACTTAAAGAAAAGTTCGGTTGTAAAGTACAAGGCTTTCACGATGCCCAGCTTGCTCATGCGGCCATATTAAAAGGTGAAGACGGGATTATTACCATATCTGGAACGGGCTCGGTAAGCTATGGTTTATATAAAGGCAAGCAGGCCAGAACCGGTGGCTGGGGTCATATTTTAGGTGACGAGGGAAGTGGCTATGCTATTGCCTTGGCGGCTTTTAAAAGGATGACGATTGAGGAAGATTCAGGATGGGTTAGGAGTAAACTTACTCAGACGATTTTGAGTAAGCTTAATTCAGACCAGGTAAATGATATAAGAGATTTTATTTATTCAGCCAGTAAGGGAGAAATTGCAGCATACGCACCTATAGTGGTGGAACTTGCCAAGGCTTCGGAGATAAATTCAGTTAACATACTTAAACAGGCAGGAAAAGACCTGGCTATTATGACAGAAAGACTTTATAAAAAACTGGGGATTAATGAACCCGTCAACATAGGAGTTAATGGGAGCATCCTTAGTAAAGTTGACATAGTAAGGAAAGAATTCAGCAGCAGCTTGGAAAGGGATTTAGATTCAATCAACATAATAGCAGAAGATATTTCCGCAACCAAAGGAGCCTGCTATTTAAATAGAAAACAACGTTTGTGTCATCCTGAGCGTTAGCGAAGCAACATTGATTGGTGAACGAAGTTCACATATGTAGTCCCCGCAGGGGGGATCTTTTACCCTTGTCATCTGTAACGCTGGGCAAGATTCTTCGCTAGCGCTCAGGATGACAAAGCTACACACCCTCACTCCGCGGCTATTTTCATAGGTGGTTGTGCCCTGCGGTCATGGCGGGTTAATTAAAAGAATAACAGAGCAGGATTAAAATATGAAGCAAGGGGACAAAGTATGTATCTAATACCATTACCACACCAGATTACAGCCCAGGATGGAGCGTTTTCTATAGTCCATAATACTGCCATTGTGTTAGACGCGGCGCAGGATGGTATTGACTTCGAAACCGCCAAGCTTCTGCAGCAGGAAATTGAAAAGGCTACAGCCATTAAGCTGCCCATTAAAAAAGGGCTGCGAAGTGAAAGAAATTTTGCTAAAAACTGTATTTGCTTTGAATATAACCAAATGGATAGAGCAACTGAAGCCTATAAGCTTATGGTAACACCAAATAAAATTACCATTTCCGCTGATTCCCACCGTGGTTTCCTTTATGGCGTGTCCACCCTGATTCAGCTATGCAAGACATCCCGCGGGGAAATTGGTTGTGTGGACATTACCGATGAACCATCCTATGCCAACCGAGGCTATTTGCTGGATGTCAGCCGGGGAAGAGTGCCAACTATGGACAGCTTGAAAGCAATGGTGGATAGGTTGTCATTGTATAAAATTAATCAACTTCAGTTGTACATGGAAAACTGTTTGCGCTTAGATGGCTTTGAAGAGATTTGGTCACAGACAGATCCTTTTTTACCTGAAGAAATTCTGGATTTGGACCGCTACTGCAATATGAGAGGAATTGAACTGGTGCCCTGTATTGCTACATTTGGACATTTGTATGATTTACTCCGTTCAGTCAGCTTTGGTAAATACAGAGAAGTTGATGACGAGCAGGGAGAGATCTTTACTTGGCATAACCGCATGAGACACCACACCATCAATGTTGCCGATCCGGAAAGCTTCACGCTTATCACGGGTATTCTTGATCAATATATTTCCTTGTTCCGCAGCAATAAAATAAACATTTGCTGCGATGAAACATTTGATTTGGGCAAGGGGAAAAGTGCTGGCCTGGCTGAAAAAATGGCTTATGGAGAACTGTATCTTTCTTATGTCAATAAGTTAGTAGAATATCTTCAAAATAAGGGGAAAGAGGTAATGATTTGGGGAGATGTTTTGCAGAAAAATCGCGAGATGATCGGTAAATTGAATGCTGAGGTTACCTGCCTTAACTGGTACTATGATTGTGGAGCCAAAGAAGAAATTTTTAAAATTTTCTCAGACCATGGCTTAAAACAGTATGCATGTCCCAGCGTATCTGGTTACAGCCGCCTGGTGAACGCCTATGACAAGAGTTTTACCAATATCAGGGAGATGGCGGAGTTAGGCAATAAGTATCATGCGGAAGGATTTCTGAATACGGATTGGGGGGATTGCGGTAGTATAAATATGCCTGCGCTTAATATTCCCGGCATGATTTACGGTGCAGCACAAGGCTGGAACGTAGAGGATAATAGGGATTTTACCAATGTAGACCAGATTATTTCTTTGGTAGAATATGGTGATCAGAGTAAAAACCTGGTGGGGCTTTTGCGGGAACTTTCTCATCAAGATATAATCACTTTTAACGATGTGGTATTTTTCAGGGATTATAAGGTGTTCAATCAGACCTACGATCAGGATGGAAGCTTTATGCATGATAAAGCAAAAAATATGATGATGCAGGTTTCAGAGAATCAGCTTAAGGCAGCAGTTGCCAGATGTGTGGAAATCATAAAATGTCTTAAACAGAATGATAGTACGTCCCATGCAGACCATCGTCAGCAAATGGTGGAGTATTACCTTGCTGCTCGTGGTGTAGCACTGATGCAGGAATTGACGCTAGTCATTAAACAAAGGGAATATGGTCAGAATGTGTATTCACTGGATACTCCCCATGAAATGGCCAGTAAGCTGGAAAGCTGGCTTATGGATTACTGTAAGGATTGGAGAGCTATCAGTCGTGAGAGCGAATTATTTCGAATAAAAGAATTTGTTCGGCAAATCTGTTTCATCCTCAGAAATTATAATGAAGAGATAAAATTATGTTAGAATTCCCAAGGAGACGCACGTGGGGTGCGTAGCCGCAGTTCCGGTGAGTGGTGAACCATCATGGTCAAGAACCACACCTATATAGTGAAGATAGGCATTAATCGATGCAAATCTTACGCAAAGTGTTTCATGATTTTTGCCCAAATATGTTGTGTTTCACGGAATTCATAACAATGCTTTTTGACATTTCTATCGTATTTATCCAATTCCGCTAAGACTTTCATGAAATCGGGCTGGCCGAAATAAGCGCAGATTTTAGGCAAAGTCACGGTAAGTTGTTGCCGCATCTCTTGAATCTTTTCCTCATAATGATCCGGCTGGGTGATATAGAGCAGTAATGGCTTATAACGAATCCAACCTATACAAGCCTTGTAAAAGCGAGTGATAATCTGTTCGGTATCAGCTTTGATGAACTTCAATCGGATGGGTAGAACACCTTCTAACAGGTGATTATAGGTAGAAAACCCGTCGTGGAATGTGTAGCATGGCACGCGCAAAACTTTTCGTTCGCTCAGGCAGGTACTTAAAAAAGTATCCTCTCCCCTCGCTCCCGGTGGATTGTAAAACGGAAAAATACGGCGAGGATCGGTAAGGTTAATACACAGATTTGCGCCGGAGATGAATTTGGCATGGTTTATTTCCTGCACCTCTATAGCCTCATTGCTAGTCAATATCTTGGTATCGGCATAGGTCACCCCACCGTTTTGCATAACGGCTTTCAAGGTATCCCAGTTAACGATATCATTGCTGATAGCCTCAATAAAAGAACGGAAATCAGCTTCGGTCAAAG
>JAQUUV010000281.1 GCA_028693695.1 Syntrophomonas sp. | reverse complement strand
GGATAAATCATTTTCATAATGCAAGTTTAGAACATTCTGCTGTTTCTCAGTAAGCAAGGGTCCATAGAAATCCTTAAGCAATACCACATGGCTAATTTTCTCCAACATAGCAGTTCATTCTCCTTGCGTAAAGCATATTTACTTTACATGCCAATTCTATCTGTTCCAATCGCCCCTGTCAATGTATTAGCAATTTTTTTAAAGTAATTTTCAACACAAGTTTCGCAGTTGACAAATAATGCGCAGCAACAAGTTGAAGTACATTTGGTTAACTAATCCCCGTGTTTCATATTCTATAGACCTAAGATGCGGCATAAAGGGGGAACGGGGTTAGCTCTTAACCGGAAGCTAGGTGGACAAATTAAGCAATTATGCCTGCTCCAGGCTCCGGAGGCTCGGGCTGTCAACTGCTTGCCAGACACAGGGGGACGGTTCTCTTGTGTCTCCTGTTAGGAGCTGGAGGAGACACAAGAGAACCGTCCCCCTGTGTCTACGTCCCCACAACACGCTATTACAGTCAACAGCAAAATCCCGTTCTTCCGTTTATCGTTATTAGAAATATCATCAGTTTATTTGCTGCGCATCATCCATTAACTGTGAAACTTGAATTTATAAACGTTAATTCTTTTTGCCTAATCAAGGTAAATCCTCTAAAATAATAATTAATGTTGTTAATCCTTGAACAACACCTTGTTTGCAAAGGAGTGTTTATATTGAAAGAAAAAATTGCTTTAATTGCCGACAGTGCATGTGACCTTCCTCAGAGCTTTATTCAAGAACTGGGCATTAGAATCCTGCCCCTGAAAGTCATTTACCCACACCAGCAGTATTCTGATCGTATAGATATACAGCCTATGGATGTCTATAACCGTATGCCCGCAGAGATTCCCACTACGTCCATGCCTAACCTGCAAGAGATAAAGGATGCTATGGAAAGTGCACGCCAGGAAGGTTTTACCCACGTGCTGGCGATAACCTTATCCAGCGGCTTATCCGGCACCTACCAGGCCATGAAACTGGCCGCTAAAGATTTTGATGATATAGTCATTGAAGTCTTTGACTCTCTCACCTTATGTATGGGTACCGGCTGGATGGTCCTAGATGCCGCTCGCAATATTGCCAATGGACTCAGTTTTGATAGCGTTATGAAAAAACTTGTAAGCTTGCAACCCCGTGTAAAAGCCTTCTATGTAATTGAAACCCTGGAATACCTGCGCAAGGGGGGCCGAATTGGCAAAGTAGCTGGAATGTTAGGGGACTTACTTAATTTGAAACCGATTATATCTGTGAATTCAGAAGGAATATACTATACCTATGCCAAAGTAAGAGGATACCACAAGTCAATTGAACGACTAATGGGGGTTATCGAAGAACAAGTTGACAATAAACCCTTCAACTTGGCGGTTTTGCATGGCGGAGCAAAAGTCGAAGGCGAAAAAGTATTTGCCAAGCTGAGCAAACTTCCTAATGTCAGGGAACTCATTTTTTCCGACATCAGCCCGGTATTGGGAGTCCACACCGGACCAGGTTTGATTGCACTTTGTTTCCACGAAGTGTAAAAAAAGGGATCGGGAAACCGGTCTTTTTTTATGCCCATTTGACGCTTGAAGGCTAGTCAACGCGGAAGAAAGGAGATTTTTGAATTTGTATTTTATTTCCATTTTGTTATAATGGTCTCACTAAATACTTTGTGAGGAGACCTGTTAATGCCCAGAATTATCTCCGTCCTAGCCAGTGCCATGCTAATCATAATTCTCCTAGCATCACCCGCCCTAGCTCCAACTGGGACTGGCAATACAAGTCCTGATACCTTTGACCAGGTAGTTCTGGACATCGTTGACGATTATACCCTTTACACATCATTGTTATACGATATATATTCATTGCAGCAATATCGGGTATCGACACACGTAAACAACCCTGATTCAGCCATCGCCTACCTATCAGAGGGATTTGATCAGCCCTTATCCAGTTCTATAGTTGATTATTGCCTGCAGTGGTTACCGGATCTCAATAAAATGGCCGTTATTCCCACCGATTCAATTCCGATCATAACCAAGGCAGATAAACCATATCTAAACATGCGACGAATATCCCCGAATAAAGTTATCCTAGAACGTATATATACCGATTGTTACGAGATGGGAGACAAGTACCTCTATCGTATTACCGCCGAACAAAAAGGAGGGCACTGGATAATTATCGATTTGCAGCTAGATCGCTTATGAACAGCTACTTACCAAGATCTAAGCCTACAAACACTCCTTTACCCTGCGAATGAGCAGTTCTATGCAGGCATTAATATTTTCAGGAGTATAAATCCTCAGGTTTCCCTGGTAATAAAAAGAAAACAGTGCTTGTTTAATCTCATCTTCATGCATTCCATTATTCAACATGATCTCAATATTCGCAAAAGCAGCTCGGGCAGAATCCAAAGCACGCATATAAAAGCTCTCGATCTCTGATTTTACACACACTCTCTCATGGGCAATCCCTAATATCTGAGTCGGAAAGCCCATT
>JAQUUV010000048.1:9005-11371 GCA_028693695.1 Syntrophomonas sp. | reverse complement strand
CAACAACCCCGTCCCCTTGTCAAACAACAGCCCCGTCCCGCGTCAACCTCCCCTTGTCAACTCAACTCACCCTTGTCAACCTCCCCCGTCCCGCGTCAACCCCTTGTCAACCTGCGTCACAACAACCCCGAGTCTAGGCTCGGGGTTTACTATTGCCTGTAACTTGGGTAGGATAATAGTAGTAGTTAACTATGGAGAAGAAAAATGCTCAATAATAAGATTAAAAAATATATAGAAGCTAACGGCTTGATTCAGCCCGGTGAGCGGGTAATCGTAGGGGTGTCCGGAGGGCCGGATTCTATGGCCTTGCTGCACATCCTGAAAAACTTGGCTCCATCCTTGCATTGTGAGGTCTTAGCTGCACATTTAAACCATGGCCTGAGAGCGGAAGCCGGGGCGGAAGAATTATTTGTAAAAGAAAAATGTAGGGCTTGGGGGATTACCTGCTATTCTCGCAGCGTGTCGGTAGCGGAGCTGGCCCGGGTCCAAAAAACTACTCTGGAAGATACGGGTCGTAACGCTCGCTACCAGTACTTCAACGAATTGCGGGAGCTAACCGGAGCAGAGCGTATTGCTACCGCTCATCACTATGACGATGTAGCGGAAACAGTACTCCTGCACCTGCTAAGAGGCTCAGGTATTAAAGGTCTGCGGGGAATACTGCCTCGGAGTGGAAATCTGATTAGACCGCTCTTAATGGTCAGTAAAGAAGAACTGCTGAATTATCTGCAAGCCAGAGAAATAGATTATTGCTTGGATAAGAGTAATGACGATTCGGTATATCTGCGCAACCGTATTCGCCACGGTCTGATTCCTTACTTGCAAAAGGAATTTAACCCCCGTATCGTGGGCAAGCTAAACCAGTTGGCTCTTATCGCCCGGGATGAAAATGAGGCCTTGGAGGAGGAAAGCCGACGCCTTTGGGCCGGGGTCTTGCTAAAGGACGAAGAAGAATCATTGGTTTTGGATAACCAGGCCCTGAGTCTTCTGCCTCGAGCCTATCAGAGAAGAATCATTCTGCGAGCTTTTGCGCAATTGACCAGTGAATCTGAATGGAACCTGGAAGATGTTCAGAAGGTATTGGAGCTAAGCTGCAAAAAAGGTTCGTCTCTTACCCTGCAATTGAAAAAGAAAGTTCGGGTTAACAAATCTTATGATAAAATGATATTTACAACTCTAATCATAGAATCGCTAAGCTTCCAATATCAAGTTCCGGTGCCAGGTAAGATAGAAATACCAGAGACTGGGGAAGCCTACCAGTTTACTTTGGTCAAACGGGAAGATTATTGCACTGAGAGCGGGGATATTTACCTTGATTACGACATGTTGCCGGAACCCATTTACCTGCGTTCTCGCCGGGCGGGAGATATTTTCCGTCCTCTGGGTATGACCGGCAGCAAGAAACTGAAAAAATATTTTATCGACCTTAAAGTCCCTTATTACGAGAGAGACCGAGTAGCTCTGCTGGCTGCAGAAGATGGTGAAGTATGGGCCGTTCTGGGTCTAGGTGTCTCCCGGATGGCAGCAATAAGCAGTGATACCCGTACAGTTTTACTGATTAAAAAGTCAAGAGCCGGGGAAAATAGAGGCAGTGATAATTGAAAAGAAACCGTCTTTGTGCTACAATATACCAGAAATTCTCGCTATTTTGGGCGGTTTTCATAAGCCTTTAAGGATTACAGAGGAGGAAGTTAATTGGATAAAACTCTAAAAAATATTGCTATATATGTCCTCATTGTACTGCTGGCATTGTTTGCGGTAAAATTGACATCCACGCCGCCAACCAAGACCCAGGAGCTATCTACTTCTCAATTTTTGAGCGAGGTGCAGCAGGATCAGGTTGAAACGGTGAATGTGGTAGTCGATGATCTGGTCTATAAGATTTCTGCCCAATTAAAAAACGGAGCTATGATTACCACTACGGCTCCTAAAGAGAGCGATATTATCAAAGTCATGGGAGATAAGAATTTGCCGTTCGATGTCAAGCCCGTACCCCCACCAAAATGGTGGATCGGACTATTGACCACCCTCTTCCCTATTATAATACTCATCGTGGTATTGATCTTTATAATGAACCAGACCCAGGGCGGGGGCAATAAGGTTATGCAGTTTGGCAAGAGTAAGGCCCGTCTCGCGACCGGGGAAGATGTCAAGACTACCTTTGCGGATGTGGCTGGGGCTGAAGAGGCCAAAGAGGAAATGGCCGAAGTAGTAGAGTTCCTTAAAACCCCGCAAAAATTTGTTAAGATCGGGGCTAAGATTCCCCGTGGAGTATTGCTCTATGGTGCTCCGGGTACAGGTAAAACCTTGATGGCCAAAGCGGTAGCCGGTGAGGCCAAAGTGCCGTTTTTCTCCATCAGCGGGTC
>JAQUUV010000048.1:0-8905 GCA_028693695.1 Syntrophomonas sp. | reverse complement strand
ATTTCCGAAAAAGAAAAGAAGCTGGTAGCCTACCACGAGGCAGGTCATGCCATAGTCGCTTATAACCTTCCCAATACGGATAAACTTCATAAAATATCTATCATCCCCAGGGGTAGAGCCGGAGGATACACCCTGCTCCTACCTGAAGAGGATCGCAACTATATAACCCGTTCCTATATGCTGGACGAAGTAACCACCTTGTTAGGCGGACGTGTAGCCGAAGCCATGGTCTTGAAGGATATAAGCACCGGCGCCCAGAACGACCTGGAAAGAGCCAGCAGCATCCTCAGAAAGATGATAACCGAGTATGGGATGAGCGATGAACTAGGCCCACTCACCTATGGACACAAAAGCGAAGAAGTATTCCTGGGTCGGGACCTTAACCGTGATAAAAATTATTCCGATGCCATAGCATATGCGATTGACAAGGAAGCCAGCCAATATATGGAAACCAGTTACAAGAAGGCCGAGGCCATATTAGAGGAACACATGGAGTACTTGCATCAGGTGGCGGCCAAGCTCATTGAACAGGAAACCATAGCGGCGGATGAATTTGAAGTTATTATGACTGGTAAGGCGGGGAAAGCTGGCCAGGGCGAAAAGGAAAAGCTCGACCAAAAAAGTGACATAGAAGTCTAATATGCAAGGAACTAAGGAAATGAGTGTTACGACTTTTGAATACTAAAGATTCAATTATATCTGCACTTGAAGATCGAGTCGAAGATATACAGCTGGCTCATGGCCGCAGTTTGGAATTGGGAAAAAAAACCTTAATAATGGGAATATTAAACGTCACTCCTGACTCATTTTCGGATGGAGGGCGTTTTTTTGACCCTAATTATGCGGTGGAGCATGCCTTGCAGATGGTGGAGGATGGCGCGGATATCATCGATGTGGGAGGCGCATCGTCGCGTCCAGATTCTATTATGGTGGATGAAAATGAGGAAATACGGCGTATACTGCCGGTAATTGAGAAGCTGGCGGAAAAAGGTGTACTCCTTTCAGTGGATACCTTTCGGGCTCGGGTGGCAGAAGAGGCCTTGGCCCAGGGGGCTCATTTAATCAATGACATCGGCAACTTTGAAATGGATCCGGAACTATTGAAGGTTCTTTGCAAGTGGCAGGCTCCGGTGGTTTTAATGCATAACCGTATGCAAGTTAAACCGGGTGAAGTTTATGACGATCTGGTGGCGGATATTATTTTGGACTTAGAGCAGTCCATAGCCAGGGCAGTTGCAGCAGGGCTCCCAGAAGAGCGAATTATCGTTGATCCGGGCTTAGGGTTCGGTAAGACCCCGGGAGAAAATAGATTATTGCTCAAACGATTACAGGATTTCAGGAGCATGGGTCGGCCCCTTTTAATAGGTGCTTCCCGGAAAAACTTTATTGGCAGAACCCTGAACCTGGAAATAGAGGAACGATTGGAAGGTAGTCTGGCTGCGGTGGTTATTGCAATCATGAACGGTGCGGACATTGTCCGGGTGCATGATGTGAAGGAGAGTGCCCGGGTGGCTAGGATGACTGATGCGGTGAGGTTAGAAAATGGATAGTATCATCGCCCGGGGCATGACTTTTCAGGGTTGTCATGGGGTAATGGTGCAGGAAAAGACCACCCCCCAGACTTTTCAGGTGGATCTGGAAATGTTTCTGGATCTACAGACCGCCGGTAAGAATGATGACCTGCAAAGTACCATTAACTATGACCAGGTATTTCATCTGGTGGAGAAAATTGTGGCCGGCGAAAGCTATGCTCTCATAGAAGCCCTGGCAGAACAAATTGCCCAGACTATGTTACTGGCTTTTCCGCTAATGGATAGCCTGGATGTGACGGTTTACAAACCGGAGGCTCCCGTTCAGGGTGACTTTAAATATTTTGCGGTAAAAATTAGGCGTTTCCAGAAATAATGCTTGCTCTTAAAAAAGCTTTATGCTAGTTTAGAGGGTGAATACAGTTTGAATAAAAAAGTATACATTGGTTTAGGCTCTAATTTAGGAAATAAGTCCAAAAATATTCAAAATGCACTTGATTTCATAGCAGATATCGAGGGCGTAAATATAAATAAATTATCATCCTTATATTTGACTGCACCCTGGGGCAGAACTGATCAGGACCATTTTATAAATCAGGTCATTGAAATAGAGACAGACTTATCAGCTTTAAAATTACTCTACCATTTACAAGATATTGAAATTAAATTGGGGCGCCAGAGAGACGGAAAATGGGGTCCCCGGATAATAGATTTGGATGTTCTCCTGTACGGAGAGGAGATAATTAACTTGGAGGAACTGAAGGTTCCCCACCCATACTTGTTGGAGCGGTTGTTTGTACTGATTCCGTTGGCGGAAATTAACTCGGAAATTCAATTTCCTGACGGGTCAAAAATCAGGGAGGTGTTGAGTAGAGCAAGAGCCCTTAAAGAGGGTAATGACATAATAAAATTATGATTGCAAGAGTCCTCCCACCGGTACTCCTGAGGAAAGAACCCGCTTGTATCTCTTAGGGAACAAGACGGTAGTTTGTTAGACAGGGTCAAGGTCGTTTTTTTGACTCGTTTTTTAAGGAGGTTATCATGAGCAAGAAGATGGGTATTATCGGGGCGGGAGTAGTAGGAACGGCAATTGGGGTAGTTCTAAATGCTAAAGGCTATGAGATTACGGGTGTTTGCGATATTAAATCCGAATCTACACGGCAGCTGGTGGAACGTATCGGATGTACAGCATATTTAGACCCTCAGGACGTTGCTCGCTCAGCCGACATATTGTTTATTACTTCAAGTGACACCGCTATTCAAGAGGTTGTGGATTCGCTAGCCGATCGCCACGCCTTTCATAAGGGACAGGTTGTGGTTCATATGAGCGGTGCTCAGTCATCGGAGATTTTAGATAGAGCTAAGGAATTTGGCGCACATGTTCTGTCAGTTCATCCTTTACAGTCGTTTGCCAACCTGGAGGGAGCTATTGAAAACTTTCCTGGTTCGGTATTCAGCATTGAAGGGGATAAAGTGGCATACAATGCTGCGGTTTGTATTGTAGAATCCCTGGGAGGAGAATATTTTTTTATTGATAGAAAGGCCAAGCCCCTGTATCATGCAGGAGCCTGCGTGGTTTCCAATTACCTGGTTACCGTGCTGGATTTAGGCATGAAATTACTGGAATCGACTGGCATACCGGCCAGCATGGCGACCCGCGCTTTGTTGCCGTTGATTAAGGGTACGATAAATAATGTCGAAAATATAGGCATACCTAATGCGCTTACCGGTCCAATTGCCCGCGGGGATGTGTCTACCGTATTAAATCATTTGAACTGTATGGAAGAGATGGCTCCCGACCTGGTGAAGCTCTATACTTTGCTGGGCTTTTATACTGCCCCGATCGCTCAAGAAAAGGGTACGATTGATCAGCCAACCATGGAAGAATTTCAACAGGTTTTTAGTCGGGAACTAGCATCGATTACTTCGACTCGACAGGGAGGGTGTTAATTATGACTAGAGTTTCTACTGCCAATATAAGAGGAAAAAAGTTGAAAAATGAAAAGATCAGCATGCTGACTGCTTATGACTATTCCCTCGCTGCGATGGTGGATGAAGCCGGCATTGATATGATTCTGGTGGGTGATTCCCTGGGAATGGTATCACTGGGTTATGAAAATACCCTGTCAGTAACCATGGAAGATATGATTCATCATACCAAAGCCGTGGTTCGAGGAACTAAGCATGCTATGGTCGTGGGAGATATGCCTTTTATGTCCTACCATGTGTCGATCAAAGAGGCGGTGAGGAACGCCGGCCGTTTTATTCAGGAAGGCGGGGCGCAGGCAGTAAAGCTGGAAGGCGGACAGGAGCGAATTGCTACCGTTAAAGCTATACTGGATGCACAAATACCAGTAGTGGCCCACATTGGTCTAACCCCCCAGTCAGTTAATCAATTTGGGGGCTTCAAGGTACAGGGCAAGGATTTAGAAACTGCCCAAAAACTCATCCGGGATGCTAAGTTGCTGGAGGAGGCCGGGGTCTTTTCCATAGTGCTGGAGGGTGTACCAACCCAGCTGGCGAAAAGGATTACTGAGGAGGTATCCGTACCTACTATTGGCATCGGGGCAGGTCATTACTGTGACGGGCAGGTATTGGTGATAAATGATATGCTGGGCATGTTCAAAGGTCACATACCCAAGTTCGTTAAGAAATTTACTAACTTGGAACCGCTTATTATGGCGGCCTTAAAAGATTATAAAAGTGAAGTTGAAGCGGGCACATTCCCAGGTGAAGAGCACGGCTTTACCATCAACGATGATGTTTTAGAAAAACTATATTAAAGGTTGGAAGAGGAAAAGAGATGCAAACATTTACGAGTGTCGTTAAAATGCAAGAGTGGTGTAAAGAGCAGAAATTAGAAGGCAAGACCATAGGTCTGGTGCCGACTATGGGATACCTGCACCAGGGCCATTTGGCCCTGGTCGGGGAAGCCCGCCGCTCTTGTGACATAGTGGTAGTATCGATCTTTGTAAATCCCATTCAGTTTGGGGTGGGAGAGGACTTTGAGGATTACCCGCGGGACCTGGCCAAGGATAGCCTAATGTTGGAGCAAGGGCAGGTCGATGCAGTATTTGCGCCTTCTATTAAGGAGATGTATCCCCAAGGTTACAACAGCTTCGTGGAAGTTCTGGGGGATATTAGTCAGAAGCTCTGCGCTCAGTCGCGTCCCGTACATTTCCGGGGAGTAACTACCGTGGTAAGCAAGCTTTTCCATATCTGCTTACCTGATTATGCCTTTTTTGGACAAAAAGATGCTCAGCAGGTCATGATCATTGAAAAAATGGTGCGGGAACTCAACTTCCCACTGAGCATTGTTAGAGTACCTATTGTCAGAGAGGAAGACGGGTTGGCCCTCAGTTCCCGCAATGTCTATTTGGACCCGGAACAAAGAGAGCAAGCCCTGGTTTTGAACCGGTCGTTGCAGGCAGCCCGAGAACTCATTTATTCGGGTGAGAGAAACGTGGCCAAAGTAAAAAGCCTATTGGAGCAAACGATTAAGACCAGCCCGGGAGCGGACATTAGCTATGCGGAAATATTCGATGCCAGTGACCTGGCCGAGGTAGAAGAGATCAAGGGCCAAGTGTTAATCGCCCTAGCCGTTAAGTTCGGTACGACCAGATTAATTGATAACCTATTAGTGGAGGTGTAGACTAGTGCTTCGTTATATGTTGAAATCAAAAATTCATCGCGCAGTGGTTACAGAGGCTGATCTAAATTATGTGGGCAGTATTACCATTGATAAGAACATCATGGATGCCGCCAATATTATAGAGAATGAAAAGGTAACCATTGTCAACAATAATAACGGAGAACGCTTCGAGACCTATGTAATCCAGGGTGAAGCAGGCTCCGGGATTATCTGTTTGAATGGGGCGGCCGCACGTCTGGCAGTCCGAGGGGATATAGTTATTATCCTGACCTATACTATTTTAAGCGATGAGGAATGTCAGACCCATAAGCCCAAGCTGGTTTTCGTAGATGAAAAGAACGAAATTAAGAAAGCCTGTGTGGGTAAGTACGAATAGGAAAGTGGCTTTTAACATTTAGTACGAAAAGCTTTATTGTCATTATGAACGAAGTGAAGAATCTTAATAGTGCTGCTTGTGGCACACCAGAAGTCCCCGAATGGTGAAGGGGGAATCTTCTCCTGTGCGCATGAGAGGTTAATATAAATATTAAAGTGATCGCTTTAGAATAAAGGTGAAACATGATAACGACTAGATACATTGGGGAGTTGGAGAAAAACACTCCCCTATTCTATACGGATTTTCTCATCATCGGTAGTGGCATTGCGGGCTTATTTACCGCTTTAAAGGCGTCTGCTTTTGGCCAGGTCGTGGTATTGACCAAGAAAACCATGAAAGACTCCAATACCGGGCTGGCCCAGGGAGGAATTGCGGCTGCAGTGCACGAAGAGGATTCCCCTTTCCTGCACCTGGAAGATACCCTGGAAGCCGGAGCCGGGCTCTGTGATATCGAAGCGGTAGATGTTCTGGTTCGGGAAGGACCAGATCGGGTACGTGAGCTCATGGCTGCCGGAGCTTCATTTGACATGAAGGATGGCAATATAGCCTTTACGAGGGAAGGCGCCCACGGTCGGGCGCGCATACTGCATGCAGCTGATACTACGGGGGAAACCATAAGGGTTGCCCTGGTAAAAAGCTGCGAGGAAAAGACCAATATAATCATCAAAGAAAACCATTTCCTGGTGGATCTGCTGGGGAATGATCAGCGCCGGGAATGCCATGGGGCACTAGTTTATGACAATATAAGCGGGCAAAAATCTGTTTATATAGCCCGGGCTACCATTATAGCTACCGGTGGAGCCGGGCAATTATACCAGAATACCACCAATCCGGATATTGCGACCGCGGATGGCATGGCTGCCAGCTTCAGAATGGGTTGTGAGCTTAGCGACCTGGAATTCATCCAGTTTCACCCCACCGTACTTTACAGCCACGATACCCAGAGTTCGCAGCGTTTCCTAATTTCAGAGTCGGTGCGCGGAGAAGGGGGACTACTGTACAATACTCGCGGGGAAAGATTTATGCATAAATACCATTCCCTGCAAGAGTTGGCTCCTCGTGATGTAGTATCGAGGGCTATATTAAGCGAAACAACCGCAACGTGCAGTGAGTTTGTTTATTTAGATATGACCAAGATTCCGGGGGCCAAAGAGCGTTTCCCCAATATATACCGTACTTGTTTAGAGAGGGGCATTAACCTGGAGAAGGATATGGTGCCAGTTTCTCCCGGTCAGCATTATACTATGGGAGGCATCAAAACCAATACGCGAGGGGAAACGGGCATTTCTGGTTTATATGCCTGCGGTGAAACTGCCTGTACGGGTGTACACGGGGCTAACCGCCTAGCTAGTAATTCCCTCCTGGAAGGAATCGTGTTTGGTGAACGTATAGTTGCCAATGCTGAGGAGATAATGTACAGACGCCAGGTTCGCCAGGAAGAGATATACCAAAATTTCGATGATAATTGGGTGCATACTCCGCCTGAACGCGGGATATCCCCTACCGAAGCCAAGCAGGAATTGCAGAGAATCATGTGGGAAAATGTAGGTATCATCCGGGAACAAACCGGGTTAAAAAAGGCCAACCAGAGAATAGAACGCCTGTATAATTTCCTATGCCAGGGTGAAGATCCCCTGGCCTACTTGGAAATGGTGAATATGTTAACAGTCGCGCGCATTGTAGTTCAGGCTGCCCTATGGCGCAAAGAGAGCCGAGGCGGGCATTTCCGCTCAGACTACCCCCAGCGCGATGATATAAGATGGATAAAACACATGAGTTTTGTAAATTGCTAAGGTGAGCCAACAGGGGGACGTTCTTTTTGTTGGCTTTTTTGGGAACTTGGGAAGCAAGGGGACGGTTCTTTTGCTTCCTTCCTGGGATCTTAAGAAAAGGAAGCAAAAGAACCGTCCCCTTGCTTCCCTGGAGGTATACTATGGATTATCTAGGACTTAACGACCTAATAAAAAGAGCCCTGGAGGAAGACGTGGGTTATGGTGATATTACCACCCAGAGTCTGGTGCCGCCAGAGCAAAAGGCTCGCGGCATATTCTCTGCTAAAAGCCCTGGAATCGTAGCGGGCATAAAGGTTAGCCAGGCAGTATTTGCTTACCTGGATCCGGAAGTCGAATTTGATGTGCTCAAAAGTGATGGTGATGAAATTCAGCCCGGAGATGTGATTGCCGTAGTCCGGGGAAAGGCTAGGACCCTTCTTACCGGGGAACGGTTGGCCCTGAACTTTCTGCAGAGGCTCTCGGGTATAGCCAGCAAAACCCGAAAAATGGTGGACATGATTAAATATAGTAAGGCAGAACTTTTGGATACTAGAAAAACTACGCCCGGGCTCAGGGTCTTAGAAAAATTCGCGGTGGGAATAGGTGGAGCCCGCAATCACCGCTTTGGTCTCTTCGATGGAGTAATGATAAAAGACAACCATATCAAAACCGTGGGAAGTATTCAAAAAGCCGTCTCAACCGCTCGGCAAAAAGTGCCCCACACCATAAAAATAGAGGTGGAAGTGGAGACTATGGAACAATTGCAGGAGGCACTAGAGGCTCATGCTGATATTATAATGCTGGACAATATGGATATTTACGAGATGATCGAGGCAGTCAATATCGTTGGCGGACGCGCTCTCATGGAAGCTTCCGGCGGTATCAATGAGGGCAACCTGGCCGAGGTAGCCAGAACCGGGGTAGATTTCATTTCCATGGGCGCCCTGACCCACGCCGCAACCAGTTTGGATATCAGTTTCGATATAGTAGAAGTAGATTAAAGCAACAAATAAATAGAAGAGATGGTTATTTATGTATCCTTGCTAATGTGTTATTATAATTAGAAGGGCCATTGAAATAGTGTAGGGAGGGGGAATTGTCTTGGAAGATTTACTTAATCGTATAATCTCTAAATTAGATAATCTGGAACAGGGCCAAAAAGAATTAGGGGACCGTTTAGATAATCGCATAGACAAACTTGAAAATCGTATAGACAAACTTGAAATCCGTATGGAGAACGAAGTTTTCGACAAGATGGCAGCCCTCTTCGATGGTTACCTGCATAACGCAGAAGTCCTGGATGAGCATACGAAAATACTGAACGGACATACGAAGAAGTTTGACGAGCATACCAAAATACTGAACGGACATACGAAAATGCTGGACGAGCATACCAAAATACTGAACGAGCATACGAAGAAGTTGGATGAGCATACGGAAATACTGGATGAGCATACGAAAATACTCGAAAGCATCGAAGACAAGATTAGTTCTCACGATATCCAAATTCAGGTGCTTGATAAAACCAAATCTAATAAGCGTAAGGTCAAATAATTAGTAGTGTTCAAGGCGATAA
>JAQUUV010000047.1 GCA_028693695.1 Syntrophomonas sp. | reverse complement strand
GTAATAATGATGGAAATAAAAGAGATAATTATTATAAGCCAACTAGAAATTATGCAAAAGTCACGAAATTTATCAACCGTAAACACAGTTACGGCTAAATATCCAATAGTATAAAAAGGAAGTATTGCATTTGATTTCGATATCGGAACTTTCGTTCCAATATTTTTTAATATTACTCCTATTATTAAAAATGCAAATATTAAATAACACACGATAAGTATGCCAATTGGGTCTGTTTCATACCATGGAAATATATTCTGCCAGGAAAAAGGAAGTAATGATGAATATACAATAAATAAATAACCCAAAAAATATAACTCAACTATATTTGTTATAATGAATAGAAATATTGTTGGTATCTTTTTTATATCAATCATAACCTTTCTATAGATGAACTACTCATTATTTATTCATTGAAATAATAACCGCCAGCAGATTACCTGAGTACTGGAAGTCAGGATCAACAGATCGTATGCAATGATGATTATTTGGTAGTCATTTTAGCTATTTTTAAGAATTCGTAAGAACCTTATGCAATACCCATAAAACTTTATTGCTATCAAAAGGCTTAATGATATAATTTTTAGCGCCGCTTTCAATTGCTTCCAGAACTTTAATTTTATGGCCAATAGCGCTGATTACTACAATTCTGGCATCAGGAAATCTATTGATTATGTTTTGTATAGCTTCCATACCATCAGTTTTTGGCATAGTTAAATCCATAGTTACCAGGTCCGGCCGCTTATTGGTGTACATTGATAAGGCTTCCACCCCATCTCTGGCTTCTCCTACTACCTCATGGCCTGCTTCTTCTAATATTCTGCGCAGGGTTGTACGGGTTAGCATTGAGTCATCTACGATTAAAATTTTTGCCATTCTTACAAAAATCCTCCTTGTTAATTGTAGCACTTGTCTAGTACTGGTAAATTGTTTCTTGCAGCACCATTCTTTTTTATTCAATCAGGCTGAGGAATTAAGTCTTGAATTAGTGTGGACATTATATGGTAATAATAGGCAAAATAAATGCAAATTCCGTACCCTTTCCGACCACAGTTCTAATCTTTATTGCTCCTGCCAGTTTATCTAATTCCTCCTTGACACAGGCTAAGCCCTCTCCCCGGCCTGATAAAATGGTCACTGTATCCCGGGTAGAGAATTCATCCTCAAACATGAGAAGCAGTAGCTTTTCATCTGAAATATCAGTCTTAGTATCCTTGATCCCATTTCTAATCGCCTTTTCCCGCACCTGATTTACATCTACACCTCGGCCATCATCAGCCACAACTATTACAATGTGGTCATCCTGAATTTCTAGAAGACAAGTTATAGTTCCGTATTCTAGTTTACCGCTTGAGAGTCTTTGGTTGGGAGATTCTATACCATGATCGACACTGTTTCTAAACACATGCCCAAGGCACTTTATAAAACCAGCATACATATCCTCGTCGATAAAAATATCGTTTCCCTCAATAACCAGCGGACTTACGATTTTTTCAGTAGCTTCTGATAACATCGCTACATAATCAACATAAATTTTTAAGAGAGCTTTTAAGTTCTTGTATCTTAGTTTTCGTATTTCTTTCAGCAAAACTTCCCCATCATTATTAGGTAAATACATTTTAACCTTTTCTTCTATATCGAGTATTTTTTGCTTGTCAACGTTTACGATATTTTCCTGGACGAAGAAATCTTTACCCAGCACGTTAGTTATTTGGGAGATATCTTCCTGGAGCCATTCCTCTAGATGATTGATATTAAGGTTTACGGTGGCATCATGAATTGGGGTTTCGTCAATTTCTTCAATCATGCTGGCTATCTGATTTTCTAATTCATGTAAATGATTAGCTGTGTTTTGCATGCCAAACATGGCCCAACTTCCCTTGAAAGTGTGAACCTTGCGATATATTTCCCGAATATTGTCACGCAGAGAATTGTCTTCCTGTAGAAGCTGGGGAATTTTCACCTGAACGAAAAAACGGTATTCTCTCCAGCACCCTATAAAATCATTGTAATTCACCACTACGTTAACAATTGTTTTTAGTTGATTGCGTTCTCTTTCTATTTGGTTTTCCAGCCTTATTTTTTCGCTAATATCAGTCAGAATTAACATCAATACTTCCTGGGTGGCGTCACCTTCAATTTGCGTAATTACTTTATAATCTAGGTGAATATGCTTATCATTTAGCAGTATGTTGTCAGGTAATAGCTCCATATAGATTTCTCGACGCGACTTACTATCCGGGGAAAAAATAAGGTTAAAAATCCGCTTCAAAAGAATGTTCTGCTCTTCATCGGCTGGATTGTGCAAGAGTTCCAGGATATTCAGATTATCAATTTTTTGCCCGAAAATATTTACACACTCCTGGCTGAACTCTTTGTCCACCAGCAAATCCGATGCGAAAGTTAGAAAACCTTGTCCGGTATTATTTAGTAGATTAATTAGATCATTTTGTACATTTTTCAAATTTCTTTGCTGACTGTCACTAATATTGAGCAATTTATTAGTTTGTCGTAACAATCGTTTGTAACTGGAGGTTAATAATTCATATTCTTGCAGAAGGGGGTTGCTCCGGTTGTCAGCTTTAGCGATAATTGACTGTGCGGATTCCAGAATATGCCTTTCTGATTGAAACAAATCGTTTACTCTGTTTTGTTTTGCCATTCTACAGCTACCTCTCTATTGGAATGATATCCAAAGGAAGTTTCACATCTTCATTAAAGTATATTATTTATACTTTATCACTAATTTGAATAAATTTCCTCCATTAGTCATGAAAGAAGCGAGGGGACGGTTCTTTTGCTTCTAGCTAAGCCTTAAAGATTAAGCTTTGATTTAATCCGGTTACACGTGCAATTTGCCTTTGGGTTGAACCTTCGATTAATTTTATCTGTTTAAGTATTTCGTTACGTCTCTTTTTTTCCATCGTCAGTAGTGCAATTACAGGTTCCCCGTTCAAGATAGTTTTGATTTCAGATACCAATTTTATATCGCTTAGTCGCAGCTTTATATTATCATCAAGACAGGTGTCTTGATGTTCTGCTTTCATGTGTTGTTTAAACTTTTTTACTGCCTCAAGCTCGTTATTAGCAAATAAGCCCAGTATAAACCCAGTATCCGTTAGCCCTACCGGATATTCTTTTTCTCCATAATATACTCTGCAACTACTCCATCTAAACTCTTCCGGTTCTTCAACCATGCCCGCCATCACCGGATTTTTATGGATATAGCGTATTACACTGAGTAAATAGGCATCCTTATCAATGCCCTCACTCTTATACCGGTCCTGAAATAGATGCCCCACTCGATTGTATTTGGAATTATACCACCAAGCATAACTTATACCAATTCGCTTCATAATACGGGATATTTCTTCTTCCTTTTCCTGAACTAATAAATGAACGTGGTTGGTCATTAAACAGAAGCCGTATACTTCGAATCGGTTTTCTTTCTTCATGCGTGCTATCGTTTCCAAATATCTTTGCTGGTCTTCATCATCGTGAAATATATCTTGCCGGTTAATTCCTCTAACCATGATATGGTAAATACCGTTTTCACTCTTTTGCCTAGCATTTCTTGGCATTTGCACCTCTCCCATTTTTATCCTTTATACCATATAATAACAAAGGAAGCAAGAGAACCGTCCCCGTGCATCATGCAATAATAAGCGGATGTCCCGGGGGGACGCTTTGGATGTGTCATTATTGCCCGCATGGTAAAATCAGGTTGTAACAAGGGAGGGGTCCTCATGCCGAGGTAAGCCCGATAAGTTAGCAAAACTGGTATTTATAACGCCCTCTTTTTTCCGCAAGAATAATCCAGACAACCCGAAAGCAGAAAATGTCACAATATGCAACAATTTATGGGAAGGAAATAGGTGGGAATCAATCGAATGGTAGAAAATATTGAAAATATTTATTTTTGCTATCTTAGTGATTGTGAGAGGTGTTCTTTTATGAGCAACTATACATTACAGTTTAAGATACTAAAATTTGAACAAGACATTCTGGATGAAAACAATAACATAATAGGCTATGCTAACTTGTATTGGAGACATAAAGGACAGCATTTGGCAAGGTTTATTGATAAAACGAGCGTTCTTAATGTCAATATTAAAAATGAAAGGAGAGATTTGGTTTTACAACTCAAAGCTACTTCTCGGTTTTTAGCGTTTAAAAAAACATGGACAGGAATAATATATGGCCAACCAGATGTTTGTTTTGATTTGACCTTAATTCCTAAGCTGAAAATTGGTTTCTTTATGGAACTGCAAATAAACGGAAAAAAATTTTTTATTAGAGATAGCACAATGGGGGCTGAGCCCCAATTTCTTGATTCGGATAACAATGTTCTTGCAAAATGCCGTGACAATTTTGCGGGTAAAGTGACTCTAAATATCACTGATCCAGATTTAAATGTATATTTGGTTGCAGCCATTGCTTATTTAATCAGGCAATGGTGACGTTCTTGCCTGCGCAAATTTCATCATCGTATTACTTTTGTAATGAACCCCATATTGTCAACACAGCTAGGCAACATTTTTAAGAGTACTTAGCTGGTAATACTCAGCCGGGGTTAAATATTCCAGGGCTGAATGGATACGATTATTGTTATTAAAATCTATGTAAGCCTCTATTGAGGTTATTGCTTCAGTATAGGTCTCGTAAAGATTTGGCTGCTATTGGTATTTTCCTTACTGGTACGATGACGAGGGTAGAAATCCAACGGGGAAATGAGAAGAAAAACCATACTCTTTTTGGAACGACCGGCTCCGAGATGCCGTAGGAGGGATCAAAATCACCGAACATGATATTATCATTCAAGATTTACGCAAAATATACCGTATAGGGCAGGAAAAGGTCGTTGCCCTTGACAGTGTGTCTCTTACTATTACACATGGAACAGTCTGCTGTATTTTAGGGACATCCGGGTCAGGCAAGTCAACCCTTTTAAACCTCATGGCAGGACTGGAAAAGCCGACCCGCGGAACAGTGAAGATTAATGGCCGGTTCATCGAAAAAATGAACGAACAGCAGTTAGCTAGTTTCAGGCAAAAGAACCTGGGTTTTGTTTTTCAATCATATAATCTGATTCCCGCTATGACAGCATTAGAAAATGTCAGTCTTCCTTTAACATTTCGAGGCATAAGTAAAAAGATACGAGAACTGCGTTCAGCCAGTATGTTAGAGGCAGTTGGGCTTAAAACTCACCTGAGGCACAAGCCCACCCAGATGAGCGGCGGGCAGCAGCAAAGAGTGGGAATCGCCAGAGCATTCGTGAGCAATCCTCCAGTTGTATTTGCCGATGAACCCACCGGCAACCTGGACTCCCAAACTACTCTTGACATTATGGAACTCATTATTGGGATAGCTCATAAGAATCATCAAACTCTTATCATCGTGACCCACGACAGCGATGTGGCCAAGTATGCTGACCAAATTATCCATATTCGGGACGGCAGGATTATAGAAAATAATTAATTTCGTTGAGGTGAGGCAGAGAAAATGAAGAGATTATCCTTATTTATATGTATCCTATTTTTAGTGGGTATTTTAAACCCCCTTATTTTACAGGCAGGGGATTACTCATCAATAACCACAGAAGAACCGCATATCGTTATCGCCAGTGATAGATGGATGCCGGTTTTTAAAGCCGGGGAAAAAGCCACTTTATCAATACCCTACGAAAACACCAATGATGGTGCGGCTAAAGATGCTACCATTTCAATTACAGTTAGTGACCCGGAGAAGACACCGTTTAAACCCGATAGGATGTCATTATCGAATAATGTTTCCTATATTGGTTCTGGTTCCTATGTAAGCAGTTTTTATATAAATATCCCTGCCAATACCAAACCAGGGATTTATCCTCTAACCGTTACCATTAGCTACTCATCTGCCAGTGGAGGCAGAGGTAGCGTAAGCTCTCCCGTTTACGTAAAAATCATTAATGAAAACCAACCGCCTAACTTAAAACTCCTGACGGTAGATCTTGGTGAAGACCGTTTGCCGGCAGGGTCAACCAAGTCAATAAACCTGCAGTGTAAAAATGATGGAGATCTGAATATCAAAGACATTGAGCTGCAATTAAGCGGTTTTTCACCGGATGGTATCAATCTGGAAAAATCGTCTGACACCCAATACATAGACTCGATAAAAGCAAAAATAACCAGGTCGGTGGGGTTTACGCTCCATGTTGACCCCAGCCTGAAAACGGGAACCTATGCACTCGACTTAAACATGAAATATAAAGATGATAATGAACAGGAGTATACCGGGACAACTAAAGTCTATATCCCGGTAGTGGGCAAAGGCGAGCAGGATGATTCAATACCGCGTATAATTATCGACCAGTATAACTATGAGGGTGACTTTGTATTAGCCGGGCAGGATTTTGGACTAACCCTATCCCTAGTAAATACCAGCCAAACTGCTGTAAAGAATATCAAAGTTAGCTTGAACTCAGACGGGCAGATATTCTCTCCAGTAAGTAACAGCAACTCCTTCTATATCAATAAAATTGAGCCCCAGGAACGAGTGGAAAAAACCTTGATGTTCCGGGCTAAAATAGGGGCGGAAAATCAAACCTATGTCATCAACACTGATATCAATTACCAGGATAGCAAAGGTGAAAAATTAAACGAAAAGGAAGTTATCAGCATTCCGGTTATGCAGCAAATAAGACTAATGGCATCAGCAGTAGAATTTTCACCTGAAATACTGGTTGGCAACCCTTCCAGCCTACTAGTAGATTTCTATAATGCCGGGCGGTCAATCATCCGCAACCTGACTATTCATACCGAGGGTGATTTTGAGATCAATGACGGGGAAATATATATTGGTAATTTAGAAACCGGAAAAAGTGATACCTATGATGTAACCATTATCCCGCCTAAGGAAGGTCAAGTTGAGGGCCGGATTATTTTTGAATATGAAGACGATGCCGGAAGTCCGTACCAGTTGGAAAAGAAAATAAATCTGCAGGTAATAAATGCACCTGAAGTACCCTTCCCGGAAATGAATCAACCTCCGCCAAGCAAGCAAAAATTCATCAAAAGCTGGATGATAGGGGTCGGAGCAATAATTGTAATCCTTGCTGTTGTTGCTATTATAATTATTCGTAAGCGCCGCAGGGCTAAATTAGAGGAAGTGGATTTTGATGAATAGAAAAGACCTTTTGCAGATGAGTTTTAAAAGTCTGTTACAGCGTAAGACGCGAACCGTACTAACCGTACTGGGGGTAGTAATAGGTACCAGCTCTATTGTGATAATGTTATCCCTTGGAATTGCCATGGACAGCAGTTTTAAAGAAGATCTGGCACATATGGGAAGCCTGAATATCATTGAAGTGCACCAGGGATACAACGGAGCAGGAATGACCGTCCAGAAAAGCCCGGATGTAAAACTGGACGACAAGGCTGTGGCCACATTTCAGGAAATTACCGGTGTAGCCGCGGTTATGCCCCTGCAGAATGCCAGCCTGAAGATGGGGGCTGGAAAAATGATAGCCCACGTACAGATTATGGGGGTGCGACCGGAGGACTTGAAAGACTTTGATTTTGAGGTCGCTGAGGGGCGGCTTCTACAGTCATCTGATAAGGAAGCCATTATGTTTGGAGCCCAGGTGCCATATAATTTTCGCAATCCCCGTTTAAGAAACAGCGGTGGAGGAATGATTATGGGACGGGGGATGAACGTGGAAACTGGAATGAATCAGCCTCGACCCAAGCCCCAGGTCAACCTGCTAAAGAGTAAGCTGATTATGACTTCAGATATGGAGTATGGTGAAAAGCGCACAGCGCCACGCGACCCCAAGACTACCCCACCCAAGCAATATGAGACAAAAGGAGTCGGAATTCTCAAGGAAAGCAGAAACGAAAAGGATTATCAGGCCTATATGAACATCAGTCAATTGAGGCAAATACTGAAGGAAGATGCCAGTTCCAGTTCCAGTTCCAGCTCCAAAAAAACGAACGAAGAAAAACAGTATGATAATATTAAGGTCAAAGTTCAAGATATCGAAAATGTCGAAGAGGTTCAGAAGCAAATTAAGGGTATGGGCTATCAAACATTCAGTCTCACCGATATGCTTGATTCCATGAAAAAGACTTCCCGCACGATTCAGGCCATTCTAGCCGGGATTGGGGCTATCAGCCTGTTGGTGGCTGCTATCGGAATTACGAATACCATGGTAATGAGTATCTACGAAAGAACGCGCGAAATTGGAATTATTAAAGTACTGGGAGCCAATATCCGTGATATCAAGAAATTGTTTCTGATTGAAGCCGGCTTGATTGGTTTGGGCGGTGGTCTTATCGGCTTGGTATTGAGCTATGCGGTATCAATGATTTTAAATAAAATCGGCATGCAGCTAATGGGAGATATGGGAGCTGCCCGAAATATATCAATCATATCTCCTGCCCTAGCTTTAGGGGCGGTTGCATTTTCATCACTGGTTGGCCTTGTGTCCGGTTATGCACCAGCCCGAAGGGCAATGAACCTCAGTGCCCTGGAGGCCATCCGCAGCGAATAGCCTCCCAAACAATTGGCCCAGGGAATCCATAGCAACGTCAAAGAGATTTTCATATATTCCGCTGCACGAACTGGATCGTGATAAGAAAAGAATCGGGATGATAAAAATGAATGATTTTTTCAAAAGCAAAAGAAGACTATTAATGGCCACAGGGATGTTTTGTGTTCTTATATTAAGTGGAGTGTTATTGACCAGTGGTACATGGGGCGACTCTATATTAAACTCGAAACCATACAATGCAGGGGCACTGAACAATTTAGAGTTAAGAGTGCTGGTCTACCCTGAAAAATATGCGCTGACTTCGTCAAGTTTACCCGGTATTCGTAAAGTGAAAACATAAAATATTTGATATTAGCAGTGGTTGAGCAGAAGCGGTTGCACTAAGTGCCCGGTATATTTGAGTAATGGGAACAGGGGGATATTTCTACTGTGTCCCTACAATTTAAGTCTGGTTTTGTGGAAAAACCAAGCTGAGGTCGATAGCCAACTCGGGCAGAATGCCTAATGTTATTTGGTCATGGTCCTGGTAAGTGCCAGTTTTGCTATACTTCATATTTTCGTCTAATTGATAGACCTCTATTACTGCTTCTCCTGGAAATACGACCCAGTATTCTTTTACCCCCACTCGCTCATACAGGTTAAATTTTTCATTCAGATCTTTTTTGGCGGTAGAATAGGACAGTATTTCAATAACTAGATCCGGGGCTCCCTTGCAGCCTCGTTTATCTATTTTAGCTGGGTCGCAAACCACAACGATGTCGGGTTGAACTACAGTATCAATTTCATTATCATTTTCTTCTCCCCGGGGCAGGCGCACATCAAAGGGAGCAGGAAAGACCTGGCAAGGCTTTTGTTGAAGACCCCCCCAGATGAGGCCGAATAGTTGTCCTAATATCCGTTGGTGCTCCGTTAACGGAGCCGGGCTCATTAGGAAAGGCTCCCCATTAATGATTTCCCACCTTTCATCGTCGGGCCAGAGCAGGTATTCTGCATAGGTATATTTTTCTTCCGGTTTGGGTGAGGGAATGTTCAAATGAACCGCCTCCTTAATTGCTTTTGGTAATATTAGTATGATGTCATTATAAAGCGTAGACCGTGGGGAAGCAAGGCGATGTAAATTGCGGTTGCTACCTACTTCGTTGTCGTTGGCTTGCGAGGTAGGGGGTTGAGTTGTTGTTTTTTGCACATACTTTGCTAAAAGCGATGACTAGAACCATTCATGACCAGATTAAATCAAATATTCTTAGACAAAATAGAATGAAAGTACTAATTAGAAAATTCGTATTTAAATGTATAGTTTTTTTGATAAAAGCCTTTAGCTGGCCATAATAATTAATGGCGTCAATCGACTAATTAAACAATTGACTTGAAACGAAAATTATGAGGTATATAATGTGAAGCTGCTAAGGAATTCCACAGTTCTGGTTCTCCTCTTGGGATTGGTGTTATTATCGGCCGGATGTGGTTCCCGAACGAGTCAAGCACCGATTCCTGGTCAAACCAACGAAGAGACGCCTACCCCATCGACATCAGTTCCTCAAACGACTGATATCACTGTTTACTATCTGAAGGGCACTGATAAGGAGTCCTACCTGGTACGGGAAGTACACCAAGTTGAGAAAACGCAAGCAGTTGCCCAGGCTGCAGTAAACGAACTGATCAAGGGTAATCCAGTTACCCCCGGTGCTTATAGGGTACTATCTCAAGATACTAAGGTTTTGGGTATAAATATTGACCAGGGGCTGGCCACAGTTAACTTTTCCTCAGAGGTGCTTGGGGTCAATGTGGGGTCAGCAGGGGAAGCGCTGGGAATAGCCAGTATTGTTAATACCCTGACTGAGTTTCCAACCATTCAAAAAGTTTCTTTTATGGTGGACGGTCAGGTTGAAAAAGCCATAGATTGGTGGGGACACGTCGGACTATCAGAACAACCGTTTAGTCGTAATTTGACGGTTGTTAACGAGCCACTCATCTGGGTAACGGCTCCATTGGCAGGTCAGATCATCACCAGTACCGTGGATATTAAGGGGAATGCACGGGTATTTGAAGCCACTGTAAGTTTTCGGCTTAGAGACGCCAATGGAAGTGTATTAGCTCAAGGGTTTGCCAATGCCAGCGAAGGTGCTCCCGGGCGTGGAGAATTTCAGGGAAACCTAGACTTTAAGCCCACTGGTCCAGGCAAAGGTCAAATTGAAGTCTTCGAGGTAAGTATGAAAGATGGAAGTGATCGGAACAAAGTGATTATCCCGGTAGAATGGCAATAAACATATGAGAAAAAGTAGAGAAGATGATAATAGCTTTTTGCGTAATGCTTTTCGGGATATGGGGTCGTCCTCGTCCAGGGGCAATTGGAACTACTGATTGACGCACTAAATCATACTATGCTAATATGAATTGTGTCTTTATAACTTAATAACTATTCTTATCCAGAGTGGTCGAGGGACAGGCCCTGTGACGCCCGGCAACCAGCCTAAACATGGCAACGGTGCTGAGGGACTATCAAAAAATAACCCAGTCATTTACTCCGGTCCTTTCCGCACTATACTGCGTTATCAAAGCTGGTAATACGCCCAGTATGACTGCGCTTTGACGCCTTGTCTAGCGCGGAAAATCCTCGGAGTATTCTGCCAGGTTTATTTATTGACAGCCCCTAACTCCTGCAGATGTTATGTCTGGCAGATAAGCGAGAATAGGATATCTTGCCTCTTTGCGTTGGACAAAGGGGTTTTTTTATTGAGGAGGTCATCCTTTTGATTGCAATAAAAAACCTAACTAAGATTTATCACACTTCTCATCAAGACATATTGGCCCTGGACAATGTAAGTTTATCGATAAACCGGGGAGAGATTTTTGGTATCATTGGACTCAGTGGAGCTGGAAAAAGCACGTTGATCAGGTGCATAAATATGTTAGAAAAACCCAGTCAGGGTTCAATAATTGTTGATGGTCAGGATATCACCGGTCTGAAACAGAACGAACTTCATTTGGCCCGGCAGAAAATTGGGATGATTTTTCAACAGTTTA
>JAQUUV010000046.1 GCA_028693695.1 Syntrophomonas sp. | reverse complement strand
ATTTGGGTTTTTTCGGGTAAGCCTGGAAAACAATTTCCTTTTCTCATAATATCCATTGCACTCTTATTCAGGCGGGTTCTACCCTGAAACTCCTCAATAGATATATATTCTCCATCATCCCGGCTGGCTATGATACCTTGAGCAGCAGCCGCTCCCACATTAGGCAAAGAGGCAAAGGGCAAAATTAATCCCTTACCAGCAACTACAAATTTATGAGCGTTTGATTTATAGATGTCTACGGGATAAAATTTAAAGCCCCGCGCATACATTTCCATTGCCAGTTCTAATATAGTCAGTAGTTTTTTTTCTTTTTGCGGAGCATTTTGACCCATCCCTTCAATTTCCTTGATCCGCTCTCGCACCGATTCATATCCCCCTAGTATCGTTTCCGCCTCAAAATCTTCAGCCCTGATTCCAAAAAAGCTGGCATAAAACTCTAGGGGATAATTGACTTTAAACCAAGCAATACGGAAAGCCATAGTTACATATGCCACGGCATGAGCTTTTGGAAACATATACTTTATCTTTTGACATGAATTTATATACCAAGGTGGTATATGACATTTCTCCATTTGAGCCACCTCGGGCAGTTTCAAGCCTTTTCCCTTGCGAACCTTTTCCATTATTTCAAAAGCCTTATTCTTATCCATATCTTTATAAATCAAATAGGTCATTATGTCGTCGCGGGTACATATTACTTCATTCAAGGTGGCTAATTTATCGGCTATCAGACTCTGGGCATTATTGAGCCATACATCAGTCCCATGAGAGAGTCCGCTTATCCTTACTAGTTCCGAAAAACTGGTGGGCCGGGTAGCTTCTAACATCTGCCTGACAAAACGGGTTCCAAATTCCGGTATTCCATAGGTACCCACGCTGGAATCAATATCCTCAGCCTTAACCCCCAATGGCTCCACCCCGGAAAATAGCTTCATAGTCTCCTTTTCCGAAAGGCTTATAGAGGATGCCTTAATACCAGTCAAATCCTCTAGCTCTTTAATAACGGTGGGATCATCATGCCCTAGTATATCTAACTTAACCAGCTGATCCCCTATAGCATGATATTCAAAATGGGTAGTGATGACCCCGGATCCCTTGTTATCAGCCGGGTGCTGCAGCGGGGTAAAATCTAAAATATCTTTGTCCTTGGGAACAACAATCAATCCGCCCGGGTGCTGCCCGGTGGTTCTTCTTACCCCGGTAATACCCTGGGAAAGACGAGCCATTTCTGAGGCCTTTAGATCCAGTCCCTGTCCCTCAGCATATTTCTTAACAAAACCAAAAGCGGTCTTATCAGCAATCGTCGATATGGTTCCCGCTCGGAAAACATTGTTGCTGCCAAACAGTTCCTCCACATATTGGTGAGCCCGGCTTTGATAATCACCGGAGAAGTTCAGGTCGATATCCGGTACCTTATCACCTTCAAAGCCTAAAAATGTTTCAAAGGGTATATCAAAACCGTCCTTATGTAATTCTTCCCCGCAGGAAGGGCATACTCTCTCGTCTAAATCGGCTCCACAACCCACCGAATTGTCCATGATAAATTCGCAATAAAAGCAATTAGGACATATATAATGAGGTGGCAAAGCATTTACTTCGGTAATACCAGTGAAAAATGCCACCAGAGAAGAACCTACCGAACCCCGGGAACCAACTAAGTAGCCGTCTTCATTGGATTTCTTAACCAGTTTATGGGCAATTAAATATAATACCGAAAAGCCATATTTATTAATTGAAGCCAATTCCCTTTTCACTCTTGCTTCCACAATTTCGGGTAACTGAACCCCATAACTTGCATGAGCCTTTTCCCAGGTCAATTCATTAACCTCTTTTTCGGCAGTTTCAATTTGAGGCGGATAGAATCCATCAGGAACAGGTTTAATTGTTTCAATCAGGCTCGAAACAATGGCAGGATCTTCTATTACTACTCGCCTAGCCTCAGCTTCACCTAAATAGGCAAATTCCTCTAACATTTCACCTGTCGTTCTAAAATATAGGGGAAGTTTCTCACCCGCATCTTGATAATCCTGTCCTGCCTTAATAATGGTGCGGAATTTTTCGTGATGGGGTTCTACAAAATGAACATCCCCAGTAGCAACTACCGGCTTATTCATTTTTCGCCCTAGCTCAACTATACGCAGATTTAAATCTGCCAGGGCTACTTCTGATTCCACTAGACCTTTTCTGATCAGGAAAGCATTATTAGCCCGGGGCTGAATTTCTAAATAATCGTAAAAGGATGCAATCGCGGTCAATTCATCATCACCCGCACCTCTCAGCAAGGCACGGAATAATTCACCCGCTTCACATGCTGTCCCTAAGAGCAGTCCCTCCCGATATTTAAGCAGTTCCTGGCGAGGCATCCGGGGTTGGCGGTAAAAATGATCCAGATAGCTTATACTTATCAGCTTATAAAGATTCTTTAGACCCACCAGGTTACGAGCCAGCAATATTATATGGTAAGGCCGCTCCTTTTTATCTTCCTCTACCAGATATCCTTCGACTCCGTATATTATCTTAATATTATTATCACTATTTTTGTTGTACTCTTTGGCTGCAGCATAGGCTACGGGAAAAGACTGAATACAGCCGTGGTCTGTTATTGCAATAGCAGGGTGTCCCCACAGTACAGCCTTATGGATTAAATCCTTAACCTCGGCTAGCCCATCCATGGCACTCATCTTGGTGTGGGCATGTAACTCGATTCTCTTGTCTTCGTTATCGTCGTTGCGGCTAGTTTTTTCCTGTTGTTTATATTGCTCCATAAATAGAACAATTTCCTTCAGACGGGTATCAAAACGAATACTGCCTTTTACCCTTATCCTATCTCCAACTTTTATCCTGTCATCCTCACTCTTATCCAGAAACGCCTTTATCACAATGGTATCGTTGAAATCGGTAAGGTAATAGCTTACCACCAAGCGACCATCTCTTAAGACATTGATATCTTTGTGCCAGATTTCTCCTTCAGTAACAGCTGTTTTCATGCCTTCTTCTAATTCTGCAACCGGTAATGGTTTGGCATGAATTGTTTGCTCCAGTTTTTTTCCTTCCCGGGAATTAAATCCGCGTTTTCCTGGCATGGCGATATCCTGGCCGGCTTCGATAATATCAAGTTGGCGATTGGTAAGCCAATTTTCAGTATCAGGCTTAGCTTGGCCTACACCTCGATAAAGAACTCTCACCAGAACCTGCAGGGAATACTCCTGCCAGAACCAGTCCGCTAACCTAGGGCAGGTTTCACAGGCTATTATCTGATTATAAAGAGCCTCATCACTGCTAATAATATCTATCCTGGAATTTTCAAACTTCCACCTGATTAATGGCAATTCCAACATAAACTTGCCCGCCAAAAATAAACAGGATGATAAATCATCCCGCCTATTATCAATGATGCGGCGCATACTCCCGGACGCATCATTAAGTACGATATTTAATTCTATATAGTCCAGGTAATCGTAGCAAATACTTAACTGCTGGACCGTATTTCTTATAACAATGCTCGGAATGGGTTGCGGTACAAGAAGATGCAACTTCCATCTTCTCTTAGCCTTGAATACCTCAACTTTCTCAATAAGGGTACCATCCCACACCTCTACAAGCTGTGCATCTATTTTGTCATTAATAAAAGCCTGGAACTGCAGAGTCACATGTAATTCCCCCTGACCCCTTAATTTAACCTATCTATGCTCTGCAAGCCTTTGATTTTTGCTAGCTCTTCAACAACCTGGTCGATAGAGATTTCCGATGGCATCTCCAATAATAACTCTATTTCCAAAAGGTTGTCGCTTTCCTGGCGGCTTAGACTGATATTTTTAATTAGAACTCCCTGTTCGCCTAGAATGGAACCAATATTTCCCACCTGACCAGGCCCATCTATCACCACCAGTACTAGGCCTTTATATACACGCATACCCTTAAAATGCTGTTCAAATTTAGCAAAATAGAATAATACAAACAGAATTAGTATGGTAGTTACGATAGCCGGCAAGTACATGCCTGCCCCAACCGCCAGCCCGATACAGGCTACCCCCCAAAGACCGGCAGCCGTAGTCAGACCGCTTACCGTAGGGCCTTCTTTCATGATAGTCCCTGCTCCCAGAAAACCAATCCCGCTTACAACCTGAGCAGCAATACGACCTGGATCAGCATTGACGGTCCGATAAAACTGGAAATACATGTCCAAAGAAACTATCATAGCCAAGGTCGAACCTACGCAAACCAAGGTATAAGTTCTAAAACCAGCCGGACGACTCAGACTCTCCCGTTCCAATCCTATGACCCCGCCAAGTATACATGCCAGGGTAAGCTTAAATATAATTTCATAATTCGACATTAATAACCCACCCTAAAAACTACTTTTTCATCCCCGCTGAAATGATTGCCTTGATGGTATTCAGCACCTGATCCATGGGGACGAGTTCGGTATCCCCTTCCCATCTTTTCTTCACTTCAGCCTGATTTTCCTGCAAAGATTTAGGGCCAATGGTAATTTTTATAGGAATGCCTATTAAATCAGCATCCTTAAATTTAACCCCGGCTCGTTCATCACGATCATCCAGAATAACTTCTATGCCCTCGGCCATCAATTCCTCATATATGGCAGTAGCTGCTTGCATTTGCTCTTCTTTCTTGGCGTTAACCGGAATAATGATTACATGATAGGGGGCTATAGGAATAGGCCATATAATCCCATTGGCATCATTATTCTGTTCAACAGCTGCCGCCATGGTACGGGAAACACCAATACCGTAGCAACCCATAATCATGGCCTTCTCTTCACCGTTGGCATTGATGAAACTGGCCCCCATTGCATCTGAGTATTTAGTCCCCAGTTTAAAAATGTGCCCAACCTCAATACCGCAGATGGATTGCAGACTAGAGCTACAAACCGGACAGAGATCACCCTCCACTGCATTCCTCAGGTCAACAACCGCTTCTGGAACAAAATCTCTTCCCATATTAACATTCCTAAAGTGGAAGTTATCTTCATTCGCTCCACAACTAAAGTTCTGCATCCGAGTAAGTTCCAGATCGGCATAGATTTTAAGTTTTAAGCCGACTGGTCCAAGAGACCCAAAGCCAGCTCCACATCTTTCCCGAACCGAAGCTTCATCGGCCATAAACAACTGCTCAGCCCCAAGCAAGTTTTTCAGTTTGATCTCATTCAACTCTCGGTCACCCCTTAAAACAACCGCTATGATCTCCTCATCAGCGCTGTACATAAGGGTCTTAACCTGTTCTTGCTCGGGTATACCCATATTCGTCACCAAATCCTGTATGGTCCTCAATCCAGGAGTAGAGATTTTTTCCATTTCCCTCCAATCCGATACGGATGTAGGTTCATCCGGTGCTTTACACTGGGCCTTTTCTACGTTGGCCGCATAATCACAGCTTTTGCAATATAATACGGTACATTCCCCACTATCAGCCAGAACCATGAACTCATGGCTTTCATTGCCCCCAATAGCACCACTATCAGCCTCTACAACCCGATAATTAAGGTTCATCCTATCATAGATAGCCTGATAAGCAGAATGCATTTTTTTATAGGAAACATCTAGGCCCTCATAATCGACATCAAAGGAATAAAGATCTTTCATAATAAACTCGCGGCCACGCATCAAACCAAAGCGGGGCCGGATTTCATCCCGGTATTTGTTTTGAATTTGATAAAGGAGCAATGGCAAATCGCGATAAGACTGCACATCTGCATCTACCAAGGCGGTGATAATCTCTTCATGGGTCGGGCCTAAAGCAAAACCCCGGTTATGCCTATCGTACAGACGAAACATTTCATCCCCGTATACTGACCATCGCCCTGATATTTCCCATAATTCCTGGGGCTGGATGATGGGCATCATCAGCTCTTGCCCCCCGGCTCGATCCATCTCTTCCCGAACAATATTCTCAATCTTTCTCAACACGCGTTTAGCTAAGGGCAGGTAGCTATAGACTCCTGCCGTAGTTTTTCTTATAAAACCTGCCCGGAGCAGCAATTGATGGCTGACAATCTCCGCTTCACTGGGCACCTCTCTTAATGTGGGATAAAACAACTGTGATGCCTTCATTTTCCTACCTCCTATGAATTGATATCTTGGTTTACATTACAACAGTACTGATGTCTGTCTAATTTTCTCTATCTCTTGTAAAAGCTCACTCACAAGTTCCCCTTCGGGGACTTTTTTGATAATTTCCCCTTTGCGGAACAAAAAGCCGAAGCCCCGGCCTCCGGCTATACCTACATCGGCTTCCCTAGCTTCACCCGGTCCATTCACTACACAACCCATAACCGCCACTTTGAGAGGTTCAGGCATAGTACGTATGGTCCTGTCAATCTCCTCAGCCAGCTTGATTAAATCAATTTCACAACGCCCGCAGGTAGGGCAAGAAATTAATTCCACGCCCCGATTTCGCAGACCTAAACCTCGCAAAATCTCATACGCAGCCCAGACTTCCTCTACCGGGTCAGCGGTCAAAGAAACTCTCACTGTATCGCCTATGCCTTCATAAAGAAGCATTCCTATACCCAGTGCAGATTTTATTAAAGCCCGATCTTTAGTGCCGGCTTCAGTTATTCCGATATGCAAAGGATAATCCACTTTTTCCGCCATCATCCGATAGGCTTCCAAACTCAACAATACTGAGGATGATTTCAAAGAAATTTTAATCTCTCGAAAATCCATATCCTCTAATACTTTTATATTTTGCAGAGCGCTTTCTACCATGGCTTCCGGGCAGATTCCCTTATATTTCTCCAACATCATTTTATCTAAAGAGCCAGAATTAACCCCAATGCGAATGGGTATTTGCATGTCTTTGCATGCATTTACTACCGCCCTTACCTTTTTTCTATCACCAATATTGCCCGGATTGATACGCAAACCGTCAGCACCTGCTGCCAGGCTTTTTAGCGCTAGTTTATAATCAAAGTGAATATCCGCCACCAAAGGAATGGATATCGCCTTTTTTATGCCTTGAATGGCTGATGCCGCATCTTCATCCACTACGGCCACCCTTACCAATTCGCAACCAGCTTGCTCCAGTCTCCTAATTTGTTCCACGGTAGCAGGTATATTGCGAGTATCCGTACTGGTCATAGACTGAACCGATATGGGGTTGTCCCCTCCCACGGCCAGCTTACCTATCCTTATAACTCTAGATTTCCTACGCATATGATCATCCCTTAATTAGTCTTACTATATCATTATAAGTAGCAAAAACAATAATGGACATCAGAAAAATGAAGCCCACCCAGTGAATAAATCCTTCTTTTTCCGGATCCAACGGTTTTCTACGCACAGCCTCAATCATTGCAAAAACCATACGACTACCATCCAAAGCGGGAATAGGCAAAAGGTTCAAAATGCCCAGATTTATACTTAAAAAGGCGGTGAAGCTTAATAGATATACCATTCCACCCCGGGCCGCTTCTCCAACCATGGTAGTGATCCCTACTGGACCAGCCAAATCGGAAGCGGATGCAGCCCCAGTGAAAAGCATACCAAGTCCACCCAAGAGCAATGCAGTCATTTGGTAAGTCTGAACAAATCCTAGTTTGATGGCGTTCAGTATGCCTTGTCTTTCAAATTCAACCTGAGGGTAGATTCCTACGATAGGTTTGCCGGTAGCTTCGTCTTGAATCGATTTCAAGGTAAGATTATTAATGGCTCCACCTCGATCAATTTGAAGCTCTAGCGGTACACCCACATTGTTATTCTTTATTGTGCCCACAAAATCATTCCAGTTGCTTACATTCTTACCATTCACCGTTAATATCCGGTCATTGGTCTGTAGTCCTGCACTTTCCGCTGGTTTGCCTTTCAAAACCTCGCCTACAATTGCATCGTCCATTGGCTGAGCTACTCCTATGACGGCAAACGTATAAACGAAGATGAATATAGCTAATATAAAATTCATAAAGGGCCCGGCGAAAGCAACTGCAATCTTTTCCCACGGTTTACGGGTATTGAAGCCGTTCGGGTTATCCATATCCCCGGGTTCCTCCCCTGCCATGCGCACAAAACCGCCTAGCGGAATGAGTCGCAGTGAATATTCTACTCCGTTTTTACGAGTAGAAAATAGTTTGTAACCAAAACCCAGACTGAACTCATGAACCGGAATACCTACTCGACGAGCTACTATAAAGTGCCCCCATTCATGAGCCAGAATTAGTATGGCAATGATAATTAATGCTATTACTATGGTCATTTAAATATCTCCCTTCACAATTAAGCTCTGGCAAAACTCCCGAGCCCAAGCATCCGCTAGCAGAGTGTCTTCCAGGTCGGGATGATAATTAACATCATGTTTTTCCATTACTTTTATCACCGATGCGGTAATCCCCATAAAACCAATATCCCGATTCAAGAAATGGTTAACAGCTACTTCATTAGCGGCATTCATGACTGCTGGCATGGTTCCGCCCTCTCGCCCGGCCTCATATGCGATTCTTAACAGGGGGAACTTGCCTGTGTCCGGCTTTTGAAAATGAATACACCCTAACTGACTAAAATCCAGTTGAGCCGCCGGAGATTCAAATCTTTCCGGGTAGGTCAGGGCATATTGAATGGGAATTCTCATGTCAGCCACTCCTAAGTGCCCCAGAAAAGAACCGTCCACTAGCTCAACCATGGAATGAATAACACTCTCTTTTTGCACCAAAACTTGAATATGGTCATAGTCAACTGAAAACAAATGATGGGCCTCAATTACCTCCAAGCCTTTATTCATTAGCGTAGCCGAATCAATCGTTATCTTAGGTCCCATCTTCCAATTCGGGTGTTTGAGAGCCATCTCCACAGTTACATTTCCTAGTTGTTCTTGATCAAAATCCCGAAATGGCCCACCGGAAGCGGTTACCCACAGATTGCGTAAAAATTTACTTTCCCCGGCCAAACACTGAAAAATAGCAGAATGTTCACTATCAACCGGGATAATCATAGACCCCATCTTTGAGGCCAGATTCATCACCAGATCCCCTGCCGCTACCAGGGTCTCTTTGTTCGCCAGAGCAATTCGCCTGGACTTCTTTATAGCTGCCAGAGTGGGACGAATACCAACTGCTCCGCTTACTGCAACCAATACGATATCAACATCTTCAAGTGAAGCGAGTTCACACATTCCCTCCGTTCCCACCAGCAAACGGACTCGATCTGAGAGCTTCATTTTTAATAGTCCGTAATATTTCTCGTCTCCCAGGGCAACCGCACGGGGTTGGTATTTTTCTGCCTGCTGGGCCAGAACATCCACTTCATCACGGGCCGCCAATCCAACTACTTTAAATTTATCGGGATGCAGGTCAACTACTTGGAGGGCTTGTTCCCCAATCGATCCGGTCGAGCCTAGTATTATGAGATTAATTGGCCTATCACTCACGTTTTTCCCTCCAGTCAAATCTATCCAGCAAACCAGCCCGGAAACTGGCAATAAAGATGACCACCAGCACCGGTCCCATGATCATTCCTACTAATCCGCCTAGTTGCAAACCCACATAAAGCGAAATCAAGGTAGCTAAGGGATGTAACCCGATACTATCTCCCACAATTTGTGGTTCAAGAAACTGTCTAATTACCGATATTATAACATAAACCGCCAAGAGGCTAACTCCCATGCTCGTATTGCCTGACATCAATTCCCACATTATCCAAGGAACCATAATTGCTCCCGGTCCTAATACCGGCAAAATATCCATAAGACCTATCAGTATACCTAGTGTGAACGCATACTTTACGCCCATAATTTTCAAAGCTACCAGCGTTATTATAGCTGTAATAGTAATAAGTATGCCATAAGCTTTGAAAAAGCCGCTTAACGCCCGGATTAATTCGCTTATTACATCTCTGGTCTTGGAGCGGGCTGGGGAGGGCAAAATATCAATTACAAAGGTTCTAATTAAAGCTCTATCCTTAATAATAAAGAAAGTTGCCACGGTGGATATACCCAGGAATACCAATATGCCAGGTAAACTGGCAAATCCCTGAACCAAGCCATTTATGCTGGTATTCATTAGGTGCTGTAAAAACAGCACCCCCTTTTGCAGATTATCTTGTATTGCAGCCTGAACCTGAGGAGGCAGGTTTAATTGTAGATAGGATAACCTAAAGTTACTTAGGAAAGTCATAAACTGGACAATAATTTCATCTGAATGGGATATGGCCAGGCGATACAATGCCGACATCTCTCGAATCGCTACAGTCACCAACATAGATACTATAGAAAAAAATCCACCAATGACTAGGGTCAGGCTAAAAAACACCGACCAACTACGTTTAAATCGGGTATGCTTTTCGAACAGATTAACCACGGGCTCAATGAGTAGGGCTAACATAATAGCGAAAATGAAGGGCATAAAAATCACTGGGAAAAATGCCATGATTTGCGCGAATATAGGAAACACATAAGTGAATAGCAAGTATACGGCAATTAGAGCCATAACAAAAATACTCAGTTTCACCAGCTTCTTGAGGCTTCTCAGTAGTTCAGGATCCATTTATTATCACCTCGCCCTATATATTTATTCCCCGGATCATGCTAATACCACCAGGAAATAGTAAGCTACGGGCAATAACAGCATAAAACTATCGAAGCGATCTAACACGCCCCCGTGTCCGGGGATGATATGACCGGAATCTTTTACCTCAAAATATCTTTTCATAGCCGACTCTAAGAGATCTCCCACTTGGGCCGTTACACTAGCCAACACCCCCAGCAATACGGTATAAAACATATTTACATTTTCGATTATTAACAAACCATTAAACATGAGGGCAAGGGCTACTGTCGTTAGCACTCCCCCAATCGCTCCCTCCCAAGTCTTCCCAGGACTTAATTTAGGACTAAGCTTATTTTTCCCCCAAAGCTTCCCGAATAAATATCCCCCCACATCGCTAGCCCAGGTCATTAAAAACACAAACAATATGTAAGGAAAAAATCTTTCCGATTCAGCAAAAGCTAGAGCATAACTAAAAAGATAACCGACATAAAAAGCACCAAAAAAACTAAAGACTATATCATCGAAGCAAAAACGAGGATATGTGGTCACCAAGACTAGAACCATCAGGAATAAAGCAATAAAAAATAATCCCGGTAGGTATGAGGACAGCTGCCCCCTAAATAATAGTATGCCGGTAATAAAATAGGCAGGTAATACTAGGGGTTTAAAACCTTTATTGCGCATCATGGTAAAATACTCAAAAAGGGCTATCCCAGCCAAGAGAGCCATAAAGCCCTGCCAGTAAACCCCTCCTAGATACAAGACTCCTATAAGAAGAGGGATGCCCACAACGGCAGTAATTATCCGCGTTCTAAGCATTTATATCAATCCGCCAATCCCTGGCTTAAGCCACCAAATCTACGATCTCTTCCCTGATATTCCTTTATCGCTTTAATCAAATCCACACGAGAAAAATCAGGCCAAAGGATGTCACATACTACAATTTCAGCGTAGGCAATCTGCCACAACATAAAATTACTAATCCGCATTTCTCCCGCCGTGCGAATCAGTAAATCTGGGTCAGGCATAGCTTGGGTATAAAGTAATTGAGAAAATATCTCTTCATTAATATCTTCTGGTTTAATCTCCTGTTGAATTATTTTTTCGGTCAG